>JACDHG010000037.1 GCA_013821195.1 Propionibacteriales bacterium | reverse complement strand
CCTTGATCGCGCCCCGACCCATCTGAGAAGCCTCGACGCCGAGCAACAGCCGCCGCTGCCGTTCATCGAGATGCGGGCGCAGCAACGAGTACCTACGCGCCACAGACTCCGCCATCCGCACGCCCTCTGCCATAACACAACGGTAGAGCCAGAGAAGCCATAAACCTAGTTAATTATGACGCGAGTCCTTAGCCGCCGGCCCGCCAACGGACGGCAGCGCCAAAGTCCGGGCCACCGCGCCAGCGCCAGGCCATGACCAGGAGCCGGTCGCTGGTTCGCCTGCCTACCTGTCAGTCGCAGAGGTGACTGGTCTCGTTCAGGGACACGACCGCGTGGCTGTGGAAGTAGTCGTCTTCCCGCAGGTGGGTGATGCTGCCCGAGGCCAGGCGGAAGGCGACGACGTCGAGCGATTCGAGCGGCATGCCGATCCAGTGTGCGATCACGAAGGTCGCGGAACCGCCGTGGGTGACGATGATCTTCTGGGCCGCTGGATCGGCCATCACGGCGTCCATGCCGGTGTAGACCCGCCCGACCCACTCGGCCTTGGTCTCGGCACCCGCCAGGCCCTCGTCATGGTTCATCCGCTCCCCGTGCTTCGGCGGAGGCACGAACCGCTCCCGGAACCAGGAATCGGGGCGGCCTTCACCCTCGCCATACGACTTCTCCCGCAGCTCGGCGAGGGACTGGGTCTCGCACCCCAGCTTGTCGGCGATCGTCTCGGCCGTCTCTCGGGTGCGGCGCAGGTCTGAGGTGAAGAGAGCCGCCCCCGGGTTCACCCGCTCTGCAAGGACTTCAGCAATCCGCCGAGCATGGGCGTGGCCGCGTTCGGTCAACCCCGAGTCGAACCAGCCACCCACCCGGTCCTCCAGGTGGTGGGTTGCCTCCGGATGGGTGACGACGAACAGCTCTCTCACGGCGCTCATCTAACCAGCTCCACTCGCGTTGACTCGCGGCACCGCGCAGCCCTGGGGAAGCGTCCTACGCCGGGCTTAGGCCGGGCTTAGGCAGCGGTTTCGCGGACTCCGAGCCTGCAACCGTCGGAGTTCGCCTAGGTCGTGCTCGTCTTGAGGACGCAGCTCGTAACCGGAGTGGGATGCCAACTGTTGGCTCACCGAGAGGCACAGCACCGGGCGGTTGCCGATTCGACCCTGGGCGAACGCTTCCGTGGATAGCGGAAATGCGTACCCACCGGATCGCCATGCACCCCATGACCCGATGCGTCGAACGTGACTGGATGAACATCCACCCACCTCTCGCCGCCCGCCACAACCTCTACGCGCAGCGGGCGCCAGTCCGTCTCTACGCGGTAGCCGAGACCACCCAAGGTCGCCATACTCGTCCAGGTTGTTCGCGTCTACGGCCAAGTCCGAGTCCCTATGGGATCGGGCTATGGCCCCGACCAGCGCGTCGACGCCCCACCCTCCTGCCACCCAGTGACGCACAGCCGCGCTGCCTAACGCGTCAAGAACCTCGACAACGTGGTCAACGCGCACGGGTGCGAGTGTCTTGGACAAGCGTGGCACAAGCCCTCGCGAAGCCCCCGTTCCCAGGTGGGTGGCGGTGGCCCCAGTGGGCACCACGTGGGCCGCGACCTGCTCCAGTAAGTGACGGTTGGCCGGCATGCAGGCTCTCCAAGGTGTCCAACTGGGTGGCGCGCCGGTAGAAGCCAATGATCTGCTCGCGGCTCTCGACCTCGGTCACCCACAGGTCGCTGCCACCGGAGTCCCGCCACCGGGGCAGCGGCTCCGGGAACGGCCGGTTGAAGATCTCGCCGAGGTACCTGGCTTCCCAGGTCGCCAAGTGTTTGACCAGGCCGAGGAGGTTGGTCCCGGTCGCCGTCAGGGGACGGCGTATGTCGTAGTCCGAGAGACCGTCGAGCTTCCAGACGAGCGCCTCGCGTGTCCAGCGCAGCTCGTCGTGCAGGTACTCCTTCGCGAACTCGTCGATCATGGGGCAAGGCTGCCATGCCTGTAGCGGCGTCGCGAGCCCATCTGAGCTGGGCTGGGACGTGGCTCAGTCGCGGGCCATGTCCTGGAACCGGGAGTAGTGGCCCTGGAAGGCGAGCACGAGGTCGTCGGTGCGCCCGTTGCGGTGCTTGGCCACGATGAGGTCGGCCTCGCCTAGGCGCGCCGACTCCCGATCATAGGCGTCCTCGCGGTGGAGCAGGATGACCATATCGCTGTCCTGCTCGATGGCACCCGACTCCCGCAGGTCGGACAACAACGGTCGTTTGGAGGTGCGTTGCTCGGAGCCTCGGTTGAGCTGGGACACGGCGATCACCGGGACATCGAGCTCCTTGGCGAGCAGCTTGATCTGTCGCGAGAACTCCGACACCTCTAGCTGGCGAGACTCGACCTTCCTGCCAGACGACATCAGCTGGAGATAGTCGATGACGATGAGCTTCAGATCATGGCGCTGCCTGAGCCGGCGTGCCTTGGCGCGGATCTCCATCATCGTCAGGTTTGCGGAGTCGTCGATGAAGAGGGGCGCCTCGGACACCTCCCCCATCTTGCGGACCAGCCTGGTCCACTCGTCGTCACCCATGCTGCCGCTGCGCATGTGGTGGAGCGGGATCCTCGCCTCGGCCGAAAGCAGCCGCATGGTGATCTCGGTGCGGCTCATCTCGAGCGAGAAGATGACGCTGCACAAGCCGTGCTTGATCGAGGCAGAGCGGCAGAAGTCCAATGCCAGGGTCGACTTGCCGATCGCGGGCCTCGCCGCCACCACGATCATCTGTCCCCCGTGCAGGCCGTTGGTGAGCTCGTCGAGCTCAGCGAAGCCGGTCGGCACTCCCGCCATCGCCCCGTCTCTGTTGCCGATCGCCTCGAGCTCGTCGATCGTCAGCTCCATGATGTCGGACAGCGGCGCGTAGTCCTCCGACGTGCGCTTGTCCGTCACCGCGTACACCTCGGCCTGGGCCTGGTCGACGACGTCATCGACCTGGCCCTCGGCGGCATACCCGATCTGGACGATCTTGGTGCCCGCGTCGATGAGCCGCCGCAAGACGGCCTTCTCCCGCACGATGTGGGCGTAGTAGCCGGCGTTGGCGGCCACCGGCACCCCCGCGACAAGGGTGTGGAGGTAGGGCGCTCCGCCCGCCCTCGCCAGGTCGCCGGCCCGGGTCAGCTCAGCCGACACGGTGATCGCGTCAGCCGGCTCGCCTCGGCCGTACAGATCCAGGATGACGTCGAAGACGAGCTCGTGAGCTGGACGGTAGAAGTCGCTCCCGCGGATCACCTCGACCACGTCGGCGATGGCGTCCTTGCTCAGCAGCATCGCGCCGAGCACCGACTGCTCGGCGTGCTCGTCCTGGGGCGGCGTGCGGCCAGCCTGTGCACTCCTCGTCCCGTAACCGTCCTCATGGACCGGCTGGGGACCGTAGTACTCGGCGATGCTCACCTGGCTCCTTGGGGCTCATGCGATGGGGCTAACGACGTGTCTGCGAGGCTAGGTGCAGGCACCGACAATGCGGCGCGGGACACGTCCAGCCGAGCCCGGACACCGTGGATCAGAAAGGACGGTACGTGGCTTTGCCGCCGGGTGACAGTCCGTGGTCAACACCCTCTGTGGACAACCGCGTCGCGTTGTGGAAAACGCCTACGTGAGTGTGCACAGGTTGGGGATAGGTTGGTGGAAAAGAAAATCGGCCATCTCCTTAGCAGGCGCGCTGACCTGGGGAAACGCTTGTACCCGTGTGTGGAGAAAAGAAAGTCTTCGCGAATCCTGGAGGGACCGATGAGCGATTCGGCACCGGACGAAGTACCACCTTCCGACCGCTCCCGCCTGGCGTTTCCCACCAGAGCCGTCGCCACGCCGCGCGACACGCCGGACTTGTCGAACCGCTCCCGACCACCGCCGCCCTCACGACGAGCGCGCAACCGGCACCAGGACCGCGAGATCGCCCGGCTCGCCGTACCGGCGTTCGCCGCGCTCATCTCCGAGCCGCTCTTCCTCCTCGCCGACGCCGCGATCGTCGGTCACCTCGGGACTCCCCAGCTCGCAGCACTCGGGATCGCCGGCACCGTCATCCAGACCGCCGTCGGTCTCTTCGTGTTCCTTGCCTACGGCACCACGTCGAGCGTCGCCCGCAGCCTCGGCGCCGGAGACAACCGGGCTGCACTGAGTCTCGGCATCGACGGGCTGTGGTTGGCGGTCGGCCTCGGCGTCGTCGTCTCCGTCGCCATCCTTGCCCTCGCCCCCAACATCGTCGACGGGTTCGGCCCCGATCCGCAGGTTCGCGACTTCGCCGTCCTCTATCTGCGCGTCGCATCGTTCGGGATCCTCGCACTGCTCGTCATGTTCGCGACCACGGGCGTGCTCCGCGGGCTTCAGGACACCAAGACGCCGCTGGTCGTGGCGGTCGTCGCCAACCTCGTCAACATCGCGCTCAACCTGCTCTTCGTGTACGGCTTCGGGTGGGGCATCGCCGGATCCGCGGCTGGGACTCTCGTCGCCCAGGGCGTCGCCGCCGTCGTCATGGCGTACGTCGTCGTACGCGCTGCGCGGACCTCCGGCGCCTCACTCGCACCGCACCGCAAGGGTGTCGTCGAGGCATGGCGCGTCGGCGTTCCTCTCATCATCCGCACGCTGACGCTTCGAGCCGCTCTGCTGTTGACCGTGTATGTCGCTGCGACGATCTCCACCCCGGCTATCGCCGCGCACCAGGTGGCCTTCACGCTGTGGACGTTCCTTGCCTTCGCCCTCGACGCCATCGCCATCGCCGGCCAAGCCATCACCGGCAGGCTGCTCGGTGCCAGCAACGCAGCCGGGGCGCGGGCAGCTACTCGCCGGATGATCTGGTGGGGGGTCGTGTGTGGCATCGTGCTTGGCCTGCTGCTCGCCGCGACCCGCCCCTTGGTCGTCCCGCTCTTCAGCCCCGACGCCGAGGTCCAGCAGCTGCTCGCGGGCGTGTTGCTGATCGTGGCGCTGCACCAGCCGATCGCCGGCGTCGTCTTCGTCCTCGACGGCGTCCTCATCGGCGCCGGGGACGGCCGGTATCTCGCCTGGGCAGGTGTGATCAACCTGCTGGCCTTCGCTCCGCTGGCGCTGGCAGTGGTCTGGTCGGGAGGTGGTCTCGCCGCGCTGTGGTGGGCGTTCTCCGGCTTCATGCTCGTGCGGATGCTGACCCTGCTCTGGCGAGCACGAGGCGAGCGCTGGCTCGTGCTCGGTGCAGCGGTGCCGCGGGCTCGCGGCGGCGCATGACTCCTCCCGCATCCAGGCTCACGACGAGTTCGTCTCGTGGGTGCGAGGGCGGCAGCACAAGTTGCTGCGATCCACCTATCTCCTCACGGGAGACGTGACGCGCGCCGAGGACCTCCGCGCCCCCACGCTGCTCGACTGAGCCATACCGAGTCTCGACCAGAAACGTCTAGCTAGGAGGGGAAGACGTCGAGGCTGAGCCTCGCCTGGACCTCGTCGTGAACCTTGACCTGGACCTCGTGCGGACCGATTGCCTTGATCGGCTGATCGACCTGGATGCGACGCTTGTCGATGTCGGGTCCACCGGCGGCCTTGACGGCAGCGACGATGTCGGCGACCGTCACCGCCCCGAAGAGGCGACCCGTCGATCCTGCCTGCGCTGGCACGCGCACGGTGAGCGCCTCGAGCTGACTCTTGATCTCGTCCGCGTGCCCGAGGTCGCGAACATCGCGCACGGAGCGGGCCTTCTTGATGGAGTCGATCTGCTTCTCCGTGCCCTTGGTCCACCGGATCGCGAAACCTCTGGGCATGAGGTAGTTCCGGCCGTAACCGTCCTTGACCTCGACCACGTCACCGGGTGCGCCGAGGCTGGAGACTTCCTGCGTCAAGATGAGCTTCATCGCCTGGTCTCCTCTCAGCGCGCGGTTGACGTGTAGGGCAACAGGGCCATCTCACGAGCATTCTTGATCGCCATGGCGACGTCGCGCTGGTGCTGGGTGCAGTTGCCGGTCACCCGACGCGCGCGGATCTTGCCACGGTCGGAGATGAACTTGCGGAGCAACGTCGTGTCCTTGTAGTCGACGGACGTCGCCTTGTCCTTGCAGAACGCGCACACCTTCTTCTTGGGTTTGCGCACGATCGGTTTGGCCATTGTGGTGCTCCCTCTCTTGAGCCCGGCGCTGGGCCGGAATGGTCGCAGTATGAGTCCGGTCAGGTCAGAACGGTGGGTCGTCGGTGCCGCCGGACGGTGCCGCCCAGGGGTCGTTGCCGCTTGAGCTCTGGCCGCCGGAGGGCTGCGACGCCCAAGGGTCGTTGCCCGCCTGGCCGCTGGTGTCGCCGCCACCACCACCACCGCCACCACCGCCACCCGAGCGGGTGGTCTTGGTGATCTTGGCTGTGGCGTACTTGAGCGACGCGCCGATCTCCTCGACATCGAGCTCGACGACCGTGCGCTTCTCCCCCTCACGCGTCTCATAGGAACGCTGCTTGAGCCGCCCCGACACGACGACTCGGGAGCCACGCTGCAGGGACTCGGCGACGTTCTCGGCCGCCTGGCGCCAGATCGAGCAGCGCAGGAACAGCGCGTCGCCGTCCTTCCACTCGTTGGTCTGCTTGTCGTAGATCCGCGGGGTGGACGCCACCGTGAAGTTGGCGACCGCCGCACCCGACGGGGTGAAGCGCAGGTCGGGGTCATCGGTGATGTTGCCGATGACGGTGAGGATGGTTTCGCCTGCCATGAGCAGCCTCCCAAGTGGGTCAGTTCGAACGGAACGACCGGGGGAATCGGTCTTGGCCTGATCGGGTGATCAGTGGCCAACTCTTCAGCGGCACCTAGCAGTGCCACACATCAGTGGACGTCGGGGCGCATGACCTTGGTGCGCAGCACGGACTCGTTGAGGCCGAGCTGGCGGTCAAGCTCTTTGACGGTAGCGGGCTCGGCCGACAGTGAGACCACTGCGTAGATGCCCTCGGTGTTCTTGTCGACCTCATAGGCCAGGCGCCGACGGCCCCACACGTCGATCGACTCGACACTGCCACCGTCTTGGGTAACCAGGTTGAGGTAGGTCTCGAGCGACGGCTGGACCGTGCGCTCCTCCAGGTCGGGATCGAGGATGACCATGAGCTCGTAGTTACGCATGCTGTGCATCCACCTCCTGTGGACTCTGCGGTCACGGTCTCTCCGTGACAGGAGGTACGTCGCACCAGGTCCAGGCGCCGACCGTCCCGCGTGAGCGGAGGATCTGACGCCCGAGTCTCAGGCTGACGTGGGGAGAGCCGGCAGGGTGCCGGGCCAACGTGCGCAGATTATCAGCGGGGTGCGACCTGACGGAAATCGTCGTCCACAGCCCAGGAGCGGCGGTGTCCGCACCCGCGCCGACCCACCCGCGCAGGAGGCGCAGGTGGGGGACCCGTTGGCCTACGGACAGGACGTGATAATGTGGTCCTCACGTTGCACACAAGTACTCGCACGTTCCTGGACGCTCGCGGACTCAAGCCGCGGGCGTCTTGTCGTTTGGAGAACCATGGGCCATACCGAATGTGGGAAGAGCACGAGCGCAGCTAACGAGATCTCATGTCCGGGATCTCTCACGAAGTAACACCCACACGAAGGAGCATCACATGGCACAGGGAACTGTGAAATGGTTCAACGGCGAGAAGGGCTTCGGCTTCATCTCCCAGGACGGCGACCTGCCTGACGTATTCGTCCACTTCTCGGCTATCGCCGCCGAGGGCTACAAGTCGCTCGACGAGAACCAGCGCGTCGAGTTCGAGACCGCTCAGGGCCCCAAGGGCCTGCAGGCTGAGAACGTCCGCGTCATCTGACACGACGCAACAGATCCGAGAAGGCCCCTGCGATTGTCGCAGGGGCCTTCTTAGTCACTACTCGGTGGTGATCGCCCGGAGGACGTCGAGCTTGGCCGCCCGCCGGGCGGGGAACACCGCAGCCAGAACCCCGACGATCGCCGCGAGTGCGACGAAGATCGCCAGCTGGAGCCACGGAATCTCCAAGACGTCCAGCCCTTGGTCGGCAATGGCTCGCTGCATCGCCACCCCGAAGGCGATCCCCATGACCACGCCCAGGACCGCCCCGAGGATCGCGATCGCGACTGCCTCGAGACGTACCATCCGCCGCAGCTGCCTGCGGCTGAGGCCGACCGCTCGCAGCAGTCCCACCTCTCTGGTCCGCTCGATCACCGACAGCGCCAAGGTGTTGGTGATGCCCAGCATCGCGATGATGACTGCCAGACCGAGCAGTGCGTAGATGATGTAGAGAACCGTGTTGATGAGGCCCTTCTGCTCATTGGCGAACTCCTCCTGGTTCTTCAGCGTCACAGTGGGGTTGCCTGCAAGGACCCGCTCGATCGCTGCCCGCACCTGTCTCTCGCTGGCGCCTGGCTCCTTGCTGACGAAGAGCAACGAGTCCTCCGGCTTGATCCCGGCCCGTTTCAGCCCCTCCAGCGTGAGGACGAAGTCACCACTGATCGCGCCACCGGTCGGGTAGATGCCGGCCACCTCGAGTGCCTTTGGCCCGGCAGGGAACGTCAGCTCCACCGAGTCACCGACCTCGAGGTTGCTCGCATCAGCTCTCGTCGAGCTCACCAGCACCGACCTGTCGTCGAAGCTCTGCAACGACCCTGCGTCGACGGGCAGCTGCAGGGCGGCGTCCAAGGAGTCGGGATCGACGGCCTGAAGGAACACCTGCGACTCCTCGAGCTTGGCGCTGGCCTGACGGAAGGTCGTCACCGACGCCACGCCGTCGAGGTCTGCGATCTGCTTTGCGTACGCCGTGGAGAAGAACTGGCCGGTCGCGTTCGACACGATGAGCTCGGCCGTAAGGCTCTCCTCGATGGCTGCGTCTGTGCTCGCCTTCGCCGACTGGCCGAGGATCGACATCAGGGCCACCAGCGTGAGACCGATCATCAGCGCGCTCGACGTGGCAGCGGTGCGCCTGGGGTGGCGTAGCGAGTTCTCGGTCGCCAGGTTGCCGACGGTGCCGAACAGCCGCCGGTAGACCACGCCGAGACCTCTGAGAATTGGGCGCCCTGCCAGGGCGGCCGCCTGAGAGACACCGACGAGGATGACCAGCATCCCGAGACCGATGAGGGAAAGACCCCTGCCCCCTTCGCCGACGAAACCGAGGACCATCAGCACCACTCCCGCCGCGACCATGCCTGCCCCGAGGATCGTGCGCCGTCGCAGTGACGTCTCGCCAAGGGCGACGTCGTCTCGCATTGCCTCGATGGGTGCGATGCGGCTGGCGCGTCGAGCCGGGAGGTAGGCAGCGACCATCGTGACGAGGATGCCGACGGCGTACGCGATGCCGATCGTGCGCGGCGCAAGCGACATCGACGCACCGCCCAGGTCCAGCCCGATGATCCCGAACAGCGCCTCGAGGCCGAGCGCCAGCAGGTAGCCGAGCCCCACACCCAGCGTCGAGCCGACGACGCTCACCACGAAAGCCTCGACGAGCACCGCCCCGTTCACCTGCCGCTTCGAGGCACCCATGGCGCGCAGCAGAGCGAGCTCCCGGCTCCGCTGTGCGACCAGAATCGAGAACGTGTTGATGATGAGGAACGTTCCCACCACCATGGAGACAGCGGCGAAGACGAGCAGGAAGATGTTGATGAATCCGAGGATCTCCCCGATGGCCTCCTGTTGGTCGGCCGCGAACTTGTCCCCGGTGAGGGCCTCCACACCGTTGGGTAGCAGCGGTTGCACCGCGTCGCGGAGCTCGGTCTGGCTGACGCCTTCCGCCGCGGTGACGGAGATGTTCGTGTATACGTCGCGACCTCCGAAGAAGAGGTCCTGAATCACCCGTTCGTCGAAGACGGTGAGGGTTGCCCCGACGAGTCCTCCCTCCGAACCGAACCTGACGAGTCCGACCAGCTCCGCCTTCATCGTCGGGGGGTCGCCCGGAGTCACCAGCGTGACGGTGTCACCGACGTCGTACCCGGCCTTGTCCGCCGTGTCGATGTCGAGGGCGATCTTGCCGGGCCCGTCAGGGAGCTCGCCTGCTGCGCGGCTGAGGATGGGCTTGCCCGTGATCGCGGTCGTGTCGGCGTAGTTGAAGGCGAGCCCAGGTGGGCCGTTGCCTCCGATCAGCTTGCCGGCCTTGCTGATCACGAAGACGCCTTGTAGCTCGTCGATTCCCGACGCCTCCGCCACCTCAGCGAGCTCCTCGAGCTCGTCGACCAGTGAAGCCGGAAGCGTGCGGGCATCGGTCCCGAACTGGTCCACCTCCCCGGCCCCCGTCGGCATGACCTCGACATCAGCGGTTGTGCCCTTGACGATGCCGCTGAAGGCGCCGCCGAGCGCGTCGGTGAAGATGAACGAGCCGGCCACGAAGGCCACGCCCAGCACGATGGCGAACGCGCTCAGGACCAGCCTCAGCTTTCGCGCCACCAGGTTGCGCCAGGTCACCTTGAGCATCGGCTCAGGCCTCCGCTGCGGTGCCGGCGACCGCTTGCTGGCTGAGCACCTTCATCCGCTCGAGCACGCCGTCGGCGGTGGGGTCGCGCAGCTCGTCGACGACCTTGCCGTCCGCGAGGAACACCACGCGGTCGGTGTACCCTGCCGCGATCGGGTCGTGGGTCACCATCACGATCGTCTGGCCGTGGTCGTCGACGCTGCGTCGTAGGAAGCCGAGAACCTCCGCGCTCGCGGCCGAGTCCAGGTTGCCGGTCGGCTCGTCGGCGAACACGATCTCGGGACGCGACACCAGGGCTCGTGCACACGCGACCCGCTGCTGTTGCCCACCGGAAAGCTCGTTCGGCCGGTGCTTGAGCCTGTCACGTAGGCCGACCGTGTCGATGACGGTGTCGAACCAGTCCGGATCGGGTTTGCGACCGGCGATGGACAGCGGCAGCTCGATGTTCTCGCGAGCGGTCAGCGTCGGCACCAGGTTGTACGCCTGGAAGACGAAACCGATCTTGTCGCGTCTGAGCAGGGTGAGCTGCTTGTCGCCCATGCCTGACAGCTGTTGGTCCCCCAGGAACACCTCACCACCCGACGCGGTGTCGAGCGCTGCCATGCAGTGCATGAGGGTGGACTTGCCGGAGCCGGAGGGCCCCATCACGGCGGTGAACTCGCCGGAGCGGAAATCGACGGTCACCCCGTCGAGCGCAGCGACACTGGCATCGCCCTGACCGTAGACCTTGCGCAGTCCGACAGCACGGGCAGCGATGACGGAGACTGGGGTTGGAGCAACCGTCGTGTCAGACATGAGTCCCTCGAGAATGTCAGCGTGCAAGACAGATCGGCGATGTGGCCGACGGTGTCAAACGTACTGAAGAACACCGTCGGGGCGCGATGGGTTTCCCTGACCTTTCCCCGACAGCCACCCTGATCCCGCTGCTGAGAGAGCATGGCTGTGCTCTCTTGCGCGGCCCATCCTCTGGCGTGCACATAATGCTGCTGTCCACAGCCGAGGGTGCCCACGGGCGGTTGTGCGCAGGTCGAACTGGTGTACGGAAATTCTCGATTGTCGGGTCTACCGTTGGGATATGTCGATCAAGCACCGCAGCACCGTCGCCGCCACCGGATGAGCCACTGCCGTCCGACGCCGTGGGTGCGGTGCTGGTGCAGTTGCGCAGCATGCTCGACACCGTCATGGACGCACCGGTGTGGTCGCTGGACGACAACCGGATGCCCAACCTGGCCTACGACGTGCTCCGTACCGCCCTGGAGGCCATCGCCTCCCCACGCCGCAACCAGCGGGCCGGCACCGGTCCAGCCACCGCAGCCGAACCCCCGATGATCCGGCCAGGGATCCTCGCCACCGCCGACACCGACCTCACCCAGCTGACCTACGGGCAACGGATGGGCCAGGCGTTCTGTGAGCTCCTCGAGCACCTGCCCACCGACGAGCTCCCCCACCACGGGGCCGGCAACGCCACCATCGTCGTCACCATCGACAACGACCAACTCCGCACCGGTCTCGGCGAGGCGACCCTGACCACCGGCACCACCGTCTCCGCATCACAGACCCGCCGGCTCGCCTGCAACGCAGGCCTGCCCCCGCTGGTCCTCGGCGCCGACTCCGCCATCCTCGACCTCGGCCGCACCAGACGCAGCCGACCTGCACCGGGCTCGCCCGTCATCCGTGGCAGGTCCGCGCACGCGGCTAGCGTCTCCGACCGCTGTCGGACGGCCGTCATACAGTGGCCCCATGAGCGAGCTCCACATCGGCGGCCACGTCGACCAGACCGACCCCATCACCGAGGCCCTCGCCCGCAAGGCGTCACTGTCGCAGTTCTTCCTCGGCGACCCACAGGGGTGGAAGGGCCCGGTCGTCGCGTATGACGGCGGGGCACCGGCGCTGCGGGCCGCCGCCGAGAGTGCAGGCATCGACCTCTATGTGCACGCCCCCTACGTCCTCAATGTCGCGACGACGAACAACCGCATCCGCATCCCGTCACGCAAGCTGCTTCAGCAGACCATCAACACCGCCGCCGAGATCGGTGCGAAAGGAGTGATCGTGCACGGCGGTCACGTGCTCTCGTCCGACGACCCGGCCGTCGGTTATGACAACTGGCGCAAGTGCGTGGACGGCCTCGACATGCCGGTGCCGCTGCTGGTCGAGAACACGGCGGGAGGTGACAACGCGATGGCACGCAGGCTCGAGCGGATCGCGTTGATGTGGGATGCCATCGGCGTCGCTGCGGGGGGTGACACCGTGGGCTTCTGCCTCGACACCTGTCACGCCCACGCGGGAGGTGAGGAGCTCGCCGACATCGTCGACCGCGTCCTGGCCATCACCGGGCGTATCGACCTGGTCCACGCCAACGACTCACGTGACACGTTCGACTCCGGCGCCGACCGGCACGCCAACTTCGGCGACGGCAACATCGCCGGCGGCGACCTGGTCGACGTCGTGGGTGCGGCGAGCGCCCCAGTGGTCTGCGAGACGCCTGGAGGCGCCGACGGGCAAGGCGCCGACATCGCGTGGCTCCGCGAACGGGTCAGCTGACTGTCGGGTCCAGCTCGGCCGACGGCCTATACGACAGCGGACCCACCCGAAGGCAGCGGCCCCGTCCGGTAGCGTTGCGCCGCGTGAGCCGGATCGACGTACGGACCATCCACGACAAAGAGCACCTGGACTTCCTCAGCAGGCAACCGAGCGCGAGCTTTCTGCAGACGCCCGCCTGGGGTGAGGTGAAGAGTGAGTGGCGTCGCGAGTCGATCGGATGGTTCCACGATGACGACCTGATCGGCGTCGGGTTGGTGCTGTACCGGCAGCTGCCCAGGGTCAAGAAGTACCTCGCCTACCTGCCCGAGGGGCCCGTCATCGACTGGGCTGCAGCAGACCTGGCCGACTGGCTCACCCCCATGTCGGAGTATCTGAAGGCCGAGGGTGCCTTCGGTGTCCGGATGGGGCCACCGGTGGTGACGCGCTCATGGACCGCCGACACCGTCAAGATGGCGATCGCCGACGACGTCCACCGCCGGCTCGGAGACGTCCCGCCGGACCGCCGCCTCGACCTTGGAGGCCATGTGCAGGCTGTGCTTCGCGCTGAGGGGTGGCGTCCGCAGATGGCCGAGGACGGCTTCTCGGCCGGACAGCCGCAGTACGTGTTCCAGGTGCCGCTGGAGGGCCGGAGCGAGGACGACGTACTCAAAGGCATGAACCAGCAGTGGCGTCGCAACATCAAGAGGGCTGACAAGGCAGGGGTCGAGGTCAGCCTGGGGACGCCGGCTGACCTACCTGCCTTCCACACGTTGTATGCCGAGACGGCCGAGCGCGACGACTTCACGCCGCGCCCTCTGGCGTACTTCCAGACCATGTTCGGCGCGCTCCGGGGCGAGGACCCCGACCGCATCCGGCTCTATCTGGCCGACCACGAGGGCGACCTCGTCGCGGCGACGATCTGGATCCGGGTCGGCGGCCACACCTGGTACTCATACGGCGCGTCGTCGGCGCACAAGCGCGACGTCCGTGGCTCAAACGCGATCCAATGGCGGATGATGTGTGATGCGATCGCCGCCGGCGCGACCGTCTACGACCTGCGCGGCATCACCGACACGATCGACTCACAGGACCCGCACATCGGCCTCATCCAGTTCAAGGTCGGCACCGGCGGGGAGGCTGTCCAGTACGTCGGCGAGTGGGACCTGCCCCTCAACCGTCTTGTGTACAAGGCGTTCGATGCCTACATGAGCCGCCGCTAGAGCGGCCAGGGACCAGATGCCTATCACGATGTACGTCGACGGGCCCCGCTGGCGTGAGCACCTCACGGCCGCGGCGGCGGCACATCCCGGGATCGTGCCGGTTGCCAAGGGCAATGGCTATGGGTTCGGAGTTGCCCGGTTGGCGCGGCGCGCCGAGTGGCTCGGCGCCGACATGCTGGCGATCGGGACCTACGCTGAGGTGGACAGCGTGCGGCAGCGGTTCTCCGGTGACATCTTGGTCATGGAGCCGTGGCGGCCCTTTCTCTGTGACATCTCCTACGACAAGCGGGTCATCCACACCGTCGGCCGCGCCGATGACCTCGCCATGTTGGCCGAGCGCGACGACCAACCTCGGGTCCTGCTCGAGGGGCTCACCTCGATGCACCGGCATGGGTTCACCGAG
>JACDHG010000256.1 GCA_013821195.1 Propionibacteriales bacterium | reverse complement strand
CATCTCACCCGGTCGCCGGGTGAGATGGCCCGACGCCGTCATGCTGTCCAGGTCGGCGACAAGTCGGTGGAGCAAGTGGAAGGAGCCCGTCGATAGCGGGCCGTTCCAGCGGTCCGACATAGGCAGCATCCGGAGCTCCACGACCATACGGGCGTGCGCGTCGTCCCCCCAGGCGAGGGCCAGCAGCTCACCCCCGTAGTCCAGGTCCTGCCGATCGGACCCCAAGCGGTCCGCGACTCGGGTGATGGTGTCGGTCGCCGCAGTCCGTGCCGGTACCTCGAAACCCATCTGGTCGAGGGCGCCCGAGAACCACATTCGAAGCTCGATCAGCTCCCGCCGGCGGGACCACGACGTCCGTCCCCACCGCTCGATGCCGCAGTCGGTCAGATGGAGCAGATGACGCACCGACACCAAACCCAGCTGAGCCGACTGGGGGCTGTAGGGGTTGTGCATCACCATCGGCCACGTACGTTTCCAGGCGAGAGCGCGGGTCACCGCCTGACCTGACCGCCTGCTCAGCCGGGAGCTGCGGCGCAGCAGCTCCCGGGCCACGCCGGACACCAGAATGTGCGTGACGTACGAGGTCGCGTCCACCCGCACGAGCCGGGCGCCGACGACCTCGTCCGTGGCGTCCTGCACCAATTGGACCGCGCGCTCCGAGACGTTCCAGTCGCCGTACTCGGAGGGTTCTGGCGGCCGGCCGTCGCCCCGCGACCTCCCTTTCGGCAGCAGGACAGCCGCCAAGGGGAAGGGCACGGGGTCACTGGGCGAGAGCACCGACGCCAACTCGATAGTTCGGCGCGAGGCGACCGGGAGCGCGTCAAGGGAGTCCGACAGGGTCATCACGATGGACGTGGCATGCCCCGTCGGCAGCTCGTCGCGCAGAGCGGCGGCGATCTCCTCATAGCCGCCGACTGCCTCGCCGCGCAACCTGTTGCTCAGGTCCTGGTACGAGAGGGTGCCCCGGGCCAGCCGGGCCCCAGTGACGTCCAGCGCAAGGGGGTGGCCACCGAGTGCCGCCGCGACAGTCAGGGCGTGTCGCCTGTCCTCGAGTGTCTGCGGCACCCGGTGTCGCGCCAGCAACGCGACAGATTGATCGGGATCGAGCGTGTCCAGGTCGATCGTCTCCATCAGAGCCTGGTACGCCCCAGACCGGCTGGTCAGGAGGTTGGCTCCGAGCTGCGGGTGGGGGCACAGAAGCGTCTGCAGCTCGTCGACGCCCAGACCGTCCGGGACGTCGTCGACGATCCACAAGAGCGGCTGGTCGGCCGCCGCGAACACGTCATGCAGCGCGGCGCGCAGGTCGGACAGCTCCGACAGCGAGTCCAGGGGTGGGAGATCGTTCGCCACGGTGGTCGGCGCCCGGTACAGGTGGGACAGGAGGTTCTTCATTTGCCCGGTGAGCAGGCCGGTCAGCTCGTCCCACGCCTCCTCGACCACGCCCGCTCGCCGGATGCGGTCTCCGTAAGCCGAGATCCGGAAGATGCCACCGGGGTGGGTGCGCCCGAACCTCCGGCTGTACTCCTCTGCCAGGAGCGTCTTCCCGACCCCGCCCATGCCGACCAGGCAGACCGGCCTTCTGGTCCCGACGGTCCGGGACAGGACCAGCTGCGCATCGCCAACGAGAAGGCCGTGAAGGTGAATCAGCTCGAGGAACCGGCCGGTGAACGTGTCAGAGGCGACCGGCGGGCGCGGCCACCAGCGTCCGACCACCGGGGGCAGCTCCGGCCCGAGCGTTCCCTCCGTTCGAGCCAACTTAGTCCGGATCCGCGAGATCGCCTCCGCGAGCAATGCGTCGAGTATCTCCGGGTTACTGCGCGGGGACAGGACGAGCCTGCGAAGGTCGACGAGCGCCATCGGGAGGTCGACCAGCTCGGCACCGTCGACCGCGACCAGAAAGATGCGACTCTCCCGTTCGTGCTCGCCGGTCCGCGCCAGGGCCTCGCACAGCTCCCATTGGCAGGTCGGCCGGTCTAGGTAGTCCCTCGTCAGGCACACCAATATGCTGCGTGAACCCGCGAGCCCGGCCTTGAGTGCAGCGGTGATGCCGTCGAACGTGTCGATCCTCCGGTCGTCCATCCACACACTGAGCCCGGCGGCGAGGAGAGCGTCGCGGATGGTGCCAGCAGTCGACCTGTCGACCGACGCGTAGGACAGGAAGACGTCGTGGTCGCTTCCGGCGGGTGACGTCATGCGCCGAGCAGATCCCGGAGACCGCCCACACCGCCATACGGCACGCCACACCGCACTGGCGTCTTGCCGACGAGGCACAAGACGAGGGCTTCGGCAGCACGCACGACATCGAGTCTAGGGCCGATAGAGATCGTCAACGAGCGGATAGCTTCCATGTGCCGACGCGCCCGGTCAGCGCTGGCCGGGCGC
>JACDHG010000036.1 GCA_013821195.1 Propionibacteriales bacterium | reverse complement strand
CCTTGACCACGCCGTACGAGACGAAGGACCCGTCCTGCGGGAGGAACACCACCGGCCCCGAGAACGCCACGTTGCCGTTGCCGTCCCGCACCGTGACGCGCGGCGCGTACCCGTGGCCGACGAGAAACACAGAGGTGCCGTCGACCTTCAGCGGGTGGTTGACCCGTAGGTCGTACTCGCGCGGCGTGGCGCCCGGCTCGTCCGTCACCGAGAGGTTGGCGTCGAACTCGATCGGCGTCCCCCTGCCTGCTCCTTCTCGCTCCCACCGAACGTCGAAGTCGTCGACGGTGAAGTTGAAGGGGGACAGTGCCGCCTCGTCGAAGCTCGCGCCGGGGGTGAACTCGTCGTACTGGATCACGGTGTTGGAGAAGCCCTGCCCCGCGATGACCGAGGCACTGCCCTTGAATCCGAGCAGACCGGTGACCGCCACACCGACAAGCACGGCCACGACGGCGCAGTGGAAGAGCAGGTTGCCCGCCTCGCGGAGGTAGCCCTTCTCCGCGCTGACGACCACATCACCTCCCGGCGCCTCGTCGAGGACCCGCACGCGGCAGCGCGCCGACCTCAGCAGCGACCGCGCCCGTTCTGCGGCGACGTCCACTGGCTCGTCCGTCGTCCAGGTGTCGTACGCCGTCAGGCGCGACAGGTGCCGAGGCGCCTTCGGGGGCAGCCGTCGCACCGCGCGGGCGTAGACCCGTAGCCGCGGCACGATGCAGCCGAGCAACGACACCATCAGCAACAGGTAGATCGCGCTGAACCAGATCGAGCTGTAGACGTCGAACATCCCGATCCGCTCGAACAGCGGCGCCAGCCGAGGGTGGTCGTCCTTGAAGAGGAAGACCGCCGACGGGTCGACGCGTTCCTGCGGGACGATCGAGCCGGGGATCGCCGCGATCGCCAGCAGCAACAGCAAGATCAGCGCGGTCCGCATCGACGTCAGCTGCCGCCAGATCCAGCGGGAGAACTCGACCGGCTTGAGCGCGGGGGCAGCTCCACCACGCCCGGACCAGGCGGAGGCGTCCGGAGCAGCCTGGGAGGCGTGCCCCTCCGGCCGCACGTCGGTGTCGAGAGCAGGGTCGTCGCGCTCGGTGGTGGTGTCAGACGATGGTCTCAAAGCCACCCACCCAGGTCTTGAGGTCGATGATGAGGGTGTTCCAGACGCCGGTGACGAGCAGCACGCCCACCACGACGAGCATGCCACCACCGAAACGCATCACCCCGACCTGGTGCCCACGGACCCAGCCGACGGCGCCCATCATCTTGCGGTAGGACACGGCTGAAACGAGGAACGGGACGCCGAGGCCCAGGCAGTAGACGAACGCCAGGAACGCGCCCCGTGCCGGGGAGCCGCCGAGGCCCGACAGCGACAGCACGGCAGCGAGCGTCGGACCGATGCACGGTGTCCAGCCGAGGCCGAACAGCACGCCGAGCAGCGGTGCCGCACCGAGCCCGACCGCAGGCACCGAGTGCACGCGGATGTCGCGTTGCAACCACGGTATGACGCCGGCGAAGACGAGCCCGAGCACGATCGTCACGACACCGAGGATCTTCATCAGCCCGGCCTGGTGGTCGATGAGCAGGTAGCCGAGCTGTCCGAAAGCGCCCCCGACGGCGATGAACACGAGAGAGAACCCGAGGATGAAGAGCAGCGTGCCGGTCACCATCCGGCCACGGACCCCAGAGCTCCCGTTGGCGACGATGTCCGCGCCCGACAGTCCCGTGATGTAGGACAGGTAGCCGGGCAGCAGGGGCAGCACGCATGGGGAGAAGAACGACACGATCCCGGCGATCAGCGCCACCGGGATGGCGAGCAGCATCGGACCACCGAGCGCCGTGTCAGCGAACCACGACCCGACCGACGCGATCGGAGCTTCCGTGAGCACGGCAGTGTCAGCGAACCACGACTCGACCGACGCCATCGGAGCTTCCGTGAGCACGGCGGTCAGGGCTCCTTCCCCACATCGGTGACGAGACCGCGGAGAGTGCCGGCGTCGACCTGGCCGAGGACGAGCGCAGCGATCCGGCCCTCGGCGTCGATGACGATCGTCGACGGGATGGAGGCGAGGTTCAACAGGCCATAGAACTCGAGCATCAAGGAGCCGTCCTGGCTGACCAGGCTGGGATAGGGGACGCCGTTCTCCCTGACGAACGCCTTGGCCGCGGACTCCTGGTCTCGCACGTCGAGGCCGAGGAACTCGACCTCGGGCCTGTCGTCGGCCACCTGGACGAGGTCTGCGGCCTCCGCTCGGCAGGGGGAGCACCACGACGCCCACACGTTGATGACGACGACGCTCCCGGCGTAGTCGTCGAGGGCGATCTCGTCACCACCGCCGAGCCGCTCACCGCGCAGCTCGGGCGCGTCTTGGCGGTCCTTGGCGGCGATCGTCGTGACCACGCCGTCGCCGGTGATGTAGCCCTTGCTCCCGGTGCTGGAACCACCAGACGTCGTGCACCCGGACGTCAAGGCAGCGGCCGCCATGAGCACGGCCACTGCGGCTCGCACCCGTGGTGTACGACCACGACACATCACTAGGCGCCGGCCGCGAACTTCTTGTCGGCGCGCACCGGGACGAGGTCGGCCGCGGGCTCGGAGTACGCCACCGACACGACGCGGTCGCCGGCGTACGTGAACGTCGTCACGCTGGCGAGGCTGCACTGGCGCCTGCGCGGGTCGTGCCACAGCCGTCGCCCCTCCACGTATGAACGAGCGGTCCAGACCGGGAGCTGGTGGGAGACGACCAAGGCCTCGTGCCCTGCCGCTGCCTCGCGGGCGTCGTGCATGGCGGCGAGCATGCGCACCGCGATGTCCTTGTAGGGCTCACCCCACGACGGGCTGAAGGGGTCGTACAGGTGCCTCCACATCCGAGGCTTGCGCAGCGAGCCGTCGCCGACGCCGAAGTGCTTCCCCTCGAACTTGTTGCCCGCCTCGATGACGCGGTCGTCGGTGACGATGTCGAGCCCGAACGCGTCGGCGGACGGCTTGGCGGTCTCCTGGGCACGTTCGAGCGGAGAGGCGACGACATGGGTGATGTCGCGTCCAGCGAGCGACTTGGCGGCCCGCTCCGCCATCTGGTTGCCGATGTCGCTCAGGTGGTAGCCAGGCAACCGGCCGTACAGGATGCCCTCGGGATTATGGACCTCACCGTGACGCAGCAGGTGCACGACGGTGGTCCCGTCGTGGCCGGTCGGCTTGTCGGTCGAACTCATGCGTCCTCATCGGGTCGGGCTGCGGCAGCGGCAGCGGCGGCCCTCGGTAGAGCCGCCGCCATCTTGTCGATCGCCTGGTCATCGTGGGCGGCGCTGACGAACCACGCCTCGAAGGCACTCGGCGGCAGGTAGACGCCCTGGTCGAGCATGGAGTGGAAGAACGCCTTGAAGCGATGCAGTGCCTGGCGGTTGGCGTCGTCGAAGCTGCGCACCACCGGGACCTCATCAGGTTCGACGAAGAAGGCGCTGAAAAGGTTTCCGGCGGCCTGGACGACGTGCGGGGCGCCGGCCGCGGTGAGAGCGTCGGAGACAAGGCCGGCGATCGTGCCGGCCACCTCGTCCAATCGGGCGTACACATCATCGGTTGCCAGCCGGAGGGTGGTGAGGCCGGCCGTGGTGGCGATCGGGTTCCCCGACAACGTACCGGCCTGGTAGACGGGTCCGATCGGCGCGAGGTGAGCCATCACGTCTTTGCGGCCGCCGAACGCCGCCGCCGGGAAGCCACCTCCCATCACCTTCCCGAAGGTCATCAGGTCAGGCTCCCAGCCCTCGACGGCCCCGTCGAGGCCCCAGTAGCCCGAGCGGCTGGCGCGGAAGCCGGTCATCACCTCGTCGCTGACGAAGAGGGCCCCGTGCTCGCGACACAGTCGGCTGAGGGACTCGTTGAAACCTTCGGCCGGGGCGACGGCGCCCATGTTTCCGGCCGCGGCCTCGGTGATGACGCAGGCGATCTGGTCGCCGTAGAAGGCGAACGACTCCGTCACCGCGGCGACGTCGTTGTACGGCAGCACCAGCGTCGACGCGGTCGCGGCCTGCGGCACGCCGGGAGTGCCCGGGATGCCGAAGGTGGCGACGCCGGAGCCGGCGGCTACGAGCAGCGAGTCGACGTGTCCGTGGTAGCAGCCGGCGAACTTGACCACGAGGTCGCGGCCGGTGAACCCCCGGGCCAGCCGGATGGCCGACATGGTGGCCTCGGTGCCGGACGAGACGAGGCGCACCTGCTCGACGGGCGTGCGCGCGACGATCTCGGCGGCCAGATCGACCTCCGGCAGAGCCGGGGTCCCGAACGACGTACCCGAGGAGACCGCACGCTGGACGGCGTCGACAACCTCGGGGTGGGCGTGGCCGAGGATGAGCGGCCCCCAGGAGCAGACGAGGTCGACGTACTCGTTGCCGTCGACGTCGTACAGGTAGGGACCGGAGCCGCGGGCCATGAACCGGGGAGTGCCACCGACGGCACGGAAGGCCCGCACCGGACTGTTGACGCCGCCAGGGGTGACGTCGAGCGCGCGCGCGAACAACGCGGCCGACGCGGCGACCGGACGGGCGGTGTCGGCGTCGAGCGAGGTCATCACCCCATTGTCGCTGAGCCCGTAGTCAGGACCGAATCGGGCTTCGATGTCCTGCTTCGACCGCTCGTGCGGCTGGAAGCAACACCGTGCCGAGGCGTGCCCGTCCCGCTGTCAGCGGGTCAGCCAGCCAGCGGCCTCGGTGGCCCAGTAGGTCAAGACGATGTCGGCCCCGGCCCGGCGGATCGACGTGAGCGCCTCGAGCACAGCCGCCTCACGGTCGAGATAGCCGGCAGCCGCGGCCGCCTCGATCATGGCGTACTCCCCCGACACGCTGTAGGCGGCGACGGGGACGTCGGACAGCGCAGCGACCTCACTCAGCACGTCGAGGTAGCCGAGCGCGGGCTTGACCATGACCAGGTCGGCGCCCTCCGCCAGGTCGAGTGTGGCCTCGCGCACCGCCTCCCGCCCGTTGGCAGGGTCTTGCTGGTAGGCACGCCGGTCGCCTTGCAGGGTCGATGAGACAGCCTCCCGGAACGGCCCGTAGAACGCCGACGCGTACTTGGCCGAGTAGGCCAGGACGGCGACCTCCGGATGACCGCCAGCGTCAAGGGCCTGCCGGATCGCCCCCACCTGACCGTCCATCATGCCGCTCGGCCCGACGACGTGAACGCCTGCGCCCGCCTGAGCGAGCGCCATCGCGGCGTACCGCTCCACGGTGGCGTCGTTGTCGACAGTCCCGTCGTCGGCCAGCACGCCGCAGTGGCCGTGGTCGGTGAACTCGTCGAGACACAGGTCGCTCATCACGACCGTGCCGTCGCCGACCTCGGCGACGACGTCGGCGATCGCGACGTTCAAGATCCCCTCGGGGTCGAGACCACCGCTCCCCTGCGCGTCCCTGCTCGTGGGTATGCCGAACAGCATGACTCCACCGACCCCCGCCTCGACCGCCTCGGCGGCGGCCCTCCGCAGCGAGCTCCGGGAGTGCTGCACCACACCAGGCATGCTGGCGATGGCCCTCGGCTCCGACAGTCCCTCGGCCACGAACATCGGCAGGACCAGGTGCCGCGGTGCCAGCGACGTCTCCGCCACCATCCGCCGCATCGCCGGCGTACGTCGCAGGCGTCGAGGTCGCGACGCAGGGAAGGCCATCAGGTCGGGCGACGCCGGCTCGGAGGTCGGCGCTCCGACGGCTTCGTCACCGGCTCCCCCGCCTCGACGAGCTCGACCCGGCGGGCGGCGCCCAGGTCCGCGAGTGCCACGGCCAGGTCCTCCACCGCGGGCGTGGGTGAGATGACGTCGACGCGCAGACCATGCTCCTCACACGTCTTGGCGGTGGCCGGGCCGATGGCCGCGATCACCGTCGACGCATGGGGCTTGCCGGCGATCCCGACGAGGTTGCGGACCGTCGAGGAGGACGTGAAGACGACGGCGTCGAACTTGCCGCTCTTGATCGCGTCACGCGTCGGCGCCGGGGGCGGCGCGGCCCGCACCGTGCGGTAGGCCGTGACGTCGTCGACCTCCCAGCCCAGGTCGTGCAGACCCGCGACGAGCGTCTCCGTCGCGATGTCGGCCCGGGGAAGGAAGACCCGGTTGATCGGGTCGAGCAGGTCGTCGTACGGCGGCCAGTCCTCGAGCAGACCCCGGGCCGACTGCTCACCCGTCGGCACCAGATCAGCCCGGATCCCCCAGGCGGCGATGACGTCGGCGGTCCTGTCACCCACGGCGGCGACCTTGAGACCGCTGAACGCCCGCGCGTCGAGGCCGTACTCGTCGAACTTCTCCCGGACTGCCCTGACGGCGTTGACCGACGTGAACACGATCCACTCGTAGCGTCCCTCGACGAGGCCACGCACCGCCTTGTCCATCTGCAGCGGGTTGCGGGGCGGCTCGACCGAGATCGTGGGCACCTCCTCGGGCACGCCGCCGTACGACCTCAGGCTGGCCGAGAGGGAGCCCGCCTGCTCCTTGGTGCGTGGCACCAGGATGCGCCAGCCGAAGAGCGGCTTGGTCTCGAACCAGGACAACGCCTCCCGCATCAGCACCACGTCCCCGACCACCGCGATCGCGGGGCTGACGAGCCCCGCGTCCTGGACGTCTGACGCGATGCCCGCCAGTGTGGAGACGACTGTCCGTTGCTCGGTGGTGGTGCCGACGCTCGTCATCGCGACCGGAGTCTCCCCGCTCCGGCCGGCGGCCTGGAGCGCCTTGGCGATATCGGCGATACCCCTCACGGCCGACAGGAGCACGAGCGTCTGTGCCTCGGCGTGCTGAGCCCAGTCGATCTTCGACTCGGCGACGTTGAGCACGGTGACCTCGCGAGACGTCCGAGTCGTGAGGGGGACACCCGCGTACGCCGGGACGGCGGTCACGGAGCTGACGCCCGGCACGATCTCGAACACCACGCCGGCCTTCGCGCACGCTGCGGCCTCCTCCGCCCCGGTGGCGTACATCCATGGGTCACCACAGATGAGCCGTACGACGTTGCCGGGTGACTTCGCCTGCTTGACGATGAGCCTCGCGCGGGATGCGTGGGTCAACGGTTGGCCGTCCTCGCCGTACCCACCGTCGACGACGGCGATCTCGTCGAAGCGAGAGCCGACCAGGCCCCGCAGCACCACGAGATGCTCGGGTGTCTCGGTGATCACCACGTCGGCAGCACGGATCAGCTCCACAGCTCTCACGGTGAGGAGCCCGGGGTCCCCGGGGCCGGTGCCGACGAACGACACCGAGCCGACGGGGCGGGGGGCGCGCACAGGCTGGTCGGCGCGCGCGGTCGTCGCACGGGCCGATGTCTTGGCGGCGGCGGTCTTTGCCATGTTGTCCTTCACCGTCTTGCTCTTCGTGGGTCGGTTGTTTCGGGTGGTTGTCGATGCTGGGTGTCTTGGTGTCACGAGGCACGCTCCTGCATGAGGCCGGCAGCTCCTTCGGCGAGCATCTCCTGAGCAAGCCGAAGGCCGACCCCGTCGGGGTCTGACACCGGCCCCGAGGCCGACAGCCGGACGAGGTGGCTCCCGTCGGGGGCGACCACGACACCGCGTAGCCAGACCTCGAGTCCGTCGTCGCCCTCGGCAACCTCTGCCAGTGCTCCGACCGGCGCGGAGCAGCCGGCGCCGAGCGCACGCAGCAGGGCTCGCTCGGCGCAGGTCGTCGTACGGGAGTCGGCGTGGTCGAGGGCGACGGAGACGTCGTCGGCCAGCGGGCCGGCGGTCGCCGAGACCTCCACGGCCAGCGCCCCCTGCCCTGGTGCGGGCAGCATCTGGATCGGGTCGATGGTCTCGGTGACGGCTGCCTCCCGTCCGAGCCTGACGAGTCCCGCGCGTGCGACGACGACGCCGTCGAGCTCACCTGCGAGCACCTGACGGACCCTCGTGTCGACGTTGCCGCGGATCGGTACGACGTCGAGGCCGAGCCCCAGGGCGTGGAGCTGGGCCTCCCGTCGAGGCGAGCCGGTGCCGATCCGCGAACCGGCCGGCAGCCCTGCCAGAGTCAGACCGTCGCGGGCGACGAGTGCGTCTCGCGGGTCGCCCCGCTGAGGCACCGCCGCCAACGTCACCCGGTCGTCGCGCATGGTGGGGAGGTCCTTCAGCGAGTGGACCACCACGTCGACCGATCCGTCGACCAGCGCCTCGCGGACTGCCCCGACGAAGACGCCCTGCCCGCCGATCTCGGTCAGCGGTCTGCTCGAGCGGTCCCCCTCGCTGCGGATGTCGACGAGCTCGACGTCGACTCCGAGAGCACGCTCGAGCGCGGTGGCGACGAGGGTGCTCTGAGCGTGCGCCAGGCTGCTCGCGCGGGTCCCGATCCGCAGCACGGTCATGATGTCTCCCCCGGACGGGTGACGGCCTTGACCGCCGCCGGGTCGAGTGCGAACAGCTCGGCGAGTGCGTCGGCGTACGACGACTCGGGGCTCCGGCCGGCCAGTTGTTTGATACGGACCGAGGGCTCGTGCAGCAGCTTGTCCGCGACGCGGCGGACGGTGCGGACGATCTCGGCCCGCTGCTCAGGGGTGAGATCGTCGCGACGACTCCACAGCCGCTCGAGCTCAGCGGCGACCACGTCGGTTGCCATCGTCCGCAGAGCCACCAGCGTCGGGGCGACCCTGGCCGCGTCACGGGCAGCGACGAACGCGGTGACCTCCTCGGCGACGATCGCCCGGACCGCGGCGACATCCTCGAGGGCCGCACCGTTGTGGATCGACGCGGCGAGGGTGTCGAGCCCGATGACCGACACGTCGCTCAGAGCGGAGACCGCGGGGTCGACGTCGCGGGGTAGCGCCAGGTCGACGACCGCCAGCGGCATACCGCTCACCCGCAACCTCATGGCGTGGGCCATCACGTCGTCGGTGATGATCGCGCCGGTGGCTCCTGTGCACGAGACCACGAGATCTGTCGCAGCGATGTCCGTGGCCAACGTCGCGAGGTCGCCAGCCACGGCGTCGACGCAGCGAGCCAGCGCTTGGGCGCGGTGCAGCGTCCGGGACAGCACGACGATCTCGCCGACTCCTGCACGGCGTGCGGAGGCAGCCGCCAGGGCCGCGATCGAGCCTGCCCCGACGATGAGGACCCGCAGTCCCTCGAGTGGTCCCACGACCTCGACCGCGTCCGCAAGCGCAACCGACACCAGCGACTGGCCGGCCCGGTCGATGCCGGTCTCGGCGTGAGCACGCTTGCCAACCCGGAGCCCCTGCTGGAAGAGCGCGTTGAGTGTGGTGCCGACGGAGGCGTCGTCCTGACCGCTCCGAAGGGCCGCGCGAACCTGGCCGAGGATCTGGCTCTCGCCGACCACCATCGAGTCGAGCCCGGCAGCGACAGAGAACAGATGAGCGACCGCAGCCTCGTCGTAGTGGACATAGAGCGACGCGGTGAGCGCGTCCGCGGAGAGGTCGGTGCGCTGGACCAGCAGCGCGGTGAGGTCGTCGATGCTCCCATGGAACCTGTCAACGTCCGCGTAGACCTCGATCCGGTTACACGTTCCCAGCACCGCTGCTTCGTTGACGTGAGCGGTGTCGAGGACGGCAGTGCGCAGCTTCGCCGCACCGTCGGCGTCGACGGCGAGCTGCTCGAGGATCTCCACCGGTGCGCTGCGATGGGATGCGCCGACGACGAGGATGCTCACAAGGCACCTGCTTCGAGCGCCCCGAAGCCGTGCGCCTTGCGCTGCTCGTGATAGGCGAGGATCTGCAGCTCGATGGACAGGTCGACCTTGCGGACGTCGACATGACCGGGGACCGTCAGTACGGCGGGTGCGAAGTTGAGGATGCTGCTGACGCCTGCCTCGACAAGCTGGTCGCAGACACCCTGTGCGGCTCCCGCCGGGGTTGCGATGACCCCGATGGCGACCGCACTCTCACGCACGATCACCTCGAGGTCCGCGAGCGCGGAGATCTTGAGGTCACCGACGACCTCGCCGACGCGCTCGGGATCAACGTCGAAGAGCGCCGCGACCTGGAAGCCGCGCGACGCGAAGCCCGAGTAGTTGGCAAGCGCGTGGCCGAGGTTCCCTATCCCGACGATGACCACGGACCAGTCCTGGGTCAGCCCGATCTCCCGCGCGATCTGGTACCGCAGGTAGTTGACGTCATACCCGACCCCGCGGGTGCCGTAGGTCCCGAGATACGACAGGTCCTTGCGCAGCTTGGCGGAGTTGACGCCGGCAGCGGTGGCCAGGTCCTCGCTGCTCGCGGTGGCGACATCACTGTCGGACAGGGTCGTCAGTGCTCGCAGGTAGACGGGCAGCCTCGCGACCGTTGCCTCGGGGATGCCCCGCTCCGGGCGTTCGTCGCGGGCTCGCCCACTCTTGCGGCTGCGTGCAGACGTCACTGGACTCCTGGAGCTCCGGCGGCAGGGGTTGTGCTTCGGCTGTCGAGGCGGGTTCTGCAACCCGGTGCAGACCCCCACTCTAGAAGTTTGTGAACGCGAGAACAAAATCGTCAGGCACGTCACTTCCGACGTGTCCGAAACTCATCGACCTATGGCTCCCTGGGGTTCGGACACGTGGGGCGGCAGGAGATCAGCTGGTGAGCGCTTGACGGAGGCGGGAGGCGTCGACGCGCCAGTAGTCGTGCTGGGCGCCGTCGACGAGCGTCACAGGGATCTGTTCGCCATACCTCGTCAGCAGCTCGGACTCCTGGGTGATGTCCACCTCGTCATACGTCTCCCCCAGCTCGGCGCACACGGATGCGACCACAAGGCGGGCGTCGTCACACAGATGACAGCCTGGCTTGGACAACAACCGCACCCGAGCACTCTGCGTCGTCATGCCAGCCCCATCGACCGTCGCTGCTCGGCTCTCAGCCGTCCCTTCGCCACCTTGCCGGTGGCCGAGTGCGGCAGCTCGTCGACGACCTCGATCGTGGTCGGCACCTTGAACCGGGCGAGCCGCTGCTCGCAGTGCGAGCGCACGGCTGAGGGGAGGGTGCCGGCGGGACCGGGGTCAGTGGCCACGACGAACGCGTGCACAGCCTCTCCGGTGCGCTCGTCCGGTATGCCGATCACCGCGCACTCGCGCACGTCCTCGACCTCGTGGACGACGTCCTCGACCTCGGACGGGTACACGTTGAACCCCGAGACGATGACGATCTCCTTGGCCCTGTCGACCACGAACAGGTCACCATCCGCGTCGAGGAAGCCGATGTCGCCGGTGCGCAGCCAGCCCTCAGGAGAAGGCGCCTCCGCGCCGTCGGGCCAGTAGCCACTGAACAGGTTGGCGCCGCGCACGAGAATCTCTCCCGGGTCCTCGACACCGGCGTCGTCGCCCGCGGCGTCAACGACCCGCAGGTCGACCCCGGGCACCGCCCGACCGGCAGAGCCAGGCTTGTGGACCGGAGAGCCGACGGTCGAGGTCACGATCGGTGCCGCCTCGGTCAAGCCATAACCCTGCTCGACCTCGACACCGATCCGCTCCTCGAACCGACGCACGAGCTCCTCTGACAGCGGACCAGCACCCGAGAGCAGGGTGCGCACCGACGCGAGCTGCCCGGCCGCGTCAGCGCGGTCGACCCAGGCCGAGATCACGGGCGGCGCCACCGGCACGCATGTCACCTGCTCCGTCGCCACGAGTCGCAGCGTGTCGTCGGCATGGAACCGCTTGCCCAGCACGAGTGTCGCACCCTGCAGCAGGACCTGGCCGAGGACCGCATTGAGACCGTAGACGTGAAAGAGCGGCAGCACTCCCAGCACGATGTCGTCGCGGTTGACCGGGGCCGGGCGCGTCTGCGATGCCTGGTCGATGTTCGCCAGCAACGCCCGGTGGCTGAGCATCGCGCCGCGGGGGCTGCCACTGGTGCCTGAGGTATAGAGCAAGACGGCGAGCCCCTCGCTGTCACGCGGCGATATCACCGGTGCCCCCGGGACAGCGAGGTCGCCGTACGCCGTCTCCCCCGGCTGAGGCGGGGCCGCTGCGACGATCAACCGGGGCACCAAGGAGGCGGGCTCGTCACCGGAGCGGCTCGGCGGGGCTTCCAGGTTGCCGGCCACAGCTGCCCGGACGGTCCCGACCGTGGCAGGCTCGCACACACAGACGCGCGCTCCGCTGTCGGTGAGCATCCGGGCGACCTCACCGGTGGTCGAGATGGGGTTGAACGGCACGGCGATCATCCCTGCGCGCAGGACCGCGAGGTACGACACCACGAACTCGACGCTGTTACGGAGGCTCAGAGCGACCCGATGGCCCGCCACGAGCCCAGTGGCCGAGAAACCGCGGGAGTGGGCATCCACCAACGTGTCGAGGTCTCCCCAGGTGAGGCGGCGGTCACCGTCCACCAACGCGACCTTGTCTCCGACCTGGCCCGCCCTGCGCCGCAACAGCTCAGCGACGTTGGTGGCCGGGATCCGGATCTTCACCCGGCGAGTGTCGCACACGCTGCTGACCCGATCCGAAAGCCTGTTGCCCTCAAGGTGGCAGGGTGAGCCAGCCATGCAGGGGTGAGCCCGTGGCCCGGCTCCGATCACGGTCAGTGATGGCCGGCGAGGCCGCGGCGGCCGGAGGCGTCGCCGCCGCTGTCTCCTTGCGGCGCAAGGTCCACTAAAAGCGGCATTTCGTCGGCTGCGGGTGTGGCACTCCCTGCCGATCCCCTCAGCCGGCGTTGTTACGGGAGGTTCACATTCGGGTACACGCCGCGTAGCATCTGCTGCGGACGGCAGTAGTGCCGGCAGAGGGAGATCATGTCGCGGCAGTGTGCGGAGCCCCATGGGTATGCCGCGTTGCGCTGCGCGGTCGCGGACCTCCTTGTCGGCCCCCTGCTCGCCACCACCGCCGCCTCGCCGGCGCAGGGCACGGGGCGCTCCGTCTCCGGCGACCCACGATCCGGCGGTGACGCTGAGTCCGATCGCATCGCGGCACTCGTCGACCTCGCGCGGGGGGGAGACGGGGAGGCATTCGGTGCGCTCTACGACCATTACAACCAGCCCGTCTACCGGTTCATCTACTACCGGGTGAGCAGTCGAGCGCTGGCAGAGGACCTTCTCAGCGAGACCTTCTTCCGTGCTCTGCGATCGATGTCGAACTTCCAGTGGCAGGGCAAGGACTTCGGCGCCTGGCTGATGACCATCGCGCGCAACCTCGTCGTGGACCACTACAAGTCGGGACGCACCCGCTTGGAGACGACCACGGACGACCTCAGCGCGCACGAAGAGGTGGCGGCGGGGCCTGAGGACGAGGTGATTGCCGGGCTCACGAACGAGATCCTGCATGAGGCTCTCGCCGCGCTTCCCACCGAGCAGCACGAATGTCTGGTCATGCGATTCCTCTCGGGCAGGTCGGTCGCGGAGACTGCCCTGGCCCTCGGTCGCTCCGAGGGGGCGGTCAAACAGCTGCAGCTGAGAGCGGTCCGCAACATGGCCAAGCTACTTCCGGAGGGGCTGCGATGATCTGCCCAGAGATCCGGTGGCCCGTGCCCGTAACTCCTGCCCGGGTTGCCTCGTTTTGCACGGCGGAGGCAGGACAGCATTCCCGAGGACCGAACAGAAAGCTTGACCCATGATGGGCTACGTGTCCGCGCGGCGACGCGCGGAAGACTTCGCGGCGGTGATCGACGGCAGTACGCCGTTGGATCCGCATGCGGACATGCGGGCCTTTCTTGCCATCGTCGAACAGTTGCGATGTCTGGAGCAGCCACGCCTGCGCGACGATTTCTCCGCCGACCTACGCTCTCAGCTCATGACCGAGGCACCCACGGCTCTGACCACCGCGGAGCCGGACTCTGACCGAACGCTCGTCCCCTCGGCACCCTGCGACCCGAGCACCTCGCGACGCCGACGGGCTGCCTCCGTGGCGGCGGTTGTCTGCGTCACGCTCGGAAGCAGCGCCGGAGTTGCAGCTGCAAGCCAGTCGGCGCTCCCTGGTGACACCCTCTATCCGCTGAAGCGGGGACTCGAGCGGATACAGGTCGCGACCGCAGGGTCGTCGCTGGACCGCGGAGAGCAGTATCTCGACAACGCGGGGACACGGCTGAGCGAGGTGGAGACGCTCGTCTTGACGCGGATAGACGACCAGACCACCCCGACGCTGATCGACAAGGCGCTGGAAGACTTCACCGACGCCGCCGACGCAGGCAGCGGTGAGCTCGTCGAGTCATACCAGACTGACCAGGACGAGACCGGCATCGTCGTTCTGCGGGAGTTCACCGACGTCTCCGCGGCCCGACTCGATGATCTGTTGCGGTCGCTCCCACCGGAGCTGCGCGATGACGTCGTAGCAGCCGCCCAGGATCTGGCCACCCTTGACGCGGCGGCGCTGCAGCTGTGTCCCACCTGCGGCGCGCTCGCTCCGCTTCAGCTGTCACTGGCGATGACGACGGGCGACCAGGTCGAGGGTTTCAGTGCCCAGCAGATCCGCCGCCCCGACTCGTCGGACACTTCGAAGACCCCGACGCCTCGGGGTGAGCGCACACGTGTCAGCACCGTGGCTCGGTCCGACCCTTCCCCCTTCACGCTGCCCAGCCGATGGGCCCCGTCCCCTCCCGGAGTGCTGGGTCCGGGCCCGTCTGCACCGTCGGCTCCCTCTGCGCCGCCTGCTCCCTCTGCGCCGCCTGCCCCTTCTGCGCCGCCTGCTCCTTCTGCGCCGCCTGCTTCCTCCGCACCGCTTGGGCCGTCGGCTCCCTCTGCGGCGTCGGCTGCTCCCTCTGCGGCGTCGGCTGCTCCCTCTGCCCCATCGGCTCCGTCGGCTCCCTCTGCACCGTCGGCTCCCTCTGCACCGTCGGCTCCCTCTGCCC
>JACDHG010000008.1 GCA_013821195.1 Propionibacteriales bacterium | reverse complement strand
CGTGACCACAACGAACTGCAGGATCGGATAGCTACCCGCCCCTGATCCTCGTGACGTGTAGACCGGCTGGACATACAGCAGCTCCTCGCCGATCGGCAACGTCAGCAGGTTGCCCATCTGCGGGTTCGTGCCGCTCTGCTTGTACTTCAACAGCTCGGCCGCCACCGTCGGGTCGTTGGACATCGCGTTCGCCACCTGGCCGGGACCACCGACGGCGTTGCCGCTCGGCAGCTCCAGCACGCTGAACTGCCCGTAGTCCTCGCTCGCCGCGTCGGCGTTGACGGAGACGAAGCTCGCCAGGTTCTGCCGGCTCTGCGGGACGAAGACGCTGGTCAAGGAGAACTCCGGGGCCCCATCGGGCAGCTTGACGGTCAGGAAGAACGGCGGCTGCTTGAAGGCGTCGTTCTGGGGGTCCTCGGGAACCTTCCACCGCTCGGAGCCTCCATAGAACGTCGAAGCGCTCGTGACGTGGTACGTCGACAACAGCTCACGCTGCACCTTGAAGAGGTCCTCGGGATAGCGCAGGTGCGCCATCAGCTCCTCGGAGATGTCTGCCTTCGGCTGCACCACACCGGGGAAGGCCCCTATCCAGGCCTGCAGGATCGGGTCCTGCTCGTCCCACTCGTAGAGGCTGACGGTGCCGTCGTACGCATCGACGGTCGCCTTGACGGAGTTGCGGATGTAGCTGATGTCGTCGGACCGCTGCGCGGCCACGGCCTGCTGCTCCGTCAGCGAGTCGTTGGTGGCGTCCTCGAGGTTGATCTGCTGCGACATCGGGAAGTTCGCGGTCGTCGTGAAACCGTCGATGATCCACACCATGCGTCCGGCGACCACCGCAGGGTAGGCGTCACTGTCGACGGTCAGCCACGGCGCGACCTTCTCCACCATGTCGCGCGGGTTCCGGTCGTAGATGATGCTCGACTCGGAGTTGACCCGCCCCGACAACAAGATGGAGGAATCCCAGAACTTCGTCGCGTACAACGCCTGGCCGAAGGTCGACCCGATCGGAACACCACCCTCGCCGCCGTACGTCGAGTAGCTGTCCGTGCCTGCGGTGTCGCCCACGCTCGGGATGTTCAGCTCGACCGGGTCGGAGCCCTCCGGCTGCCCGACGATCGAGTAGTCGGGCTCCATCTCGCCGTAGTAGACCCGCTGCTCGAACTCACCCAGCACACCGGTCGACGGAAGGTTCTGCTGGGCGAAGACCGGCTCGCCCTCGCTGTTGCGCTCGTCGCCGTACGCCGCCACCAAGCCATAGCCGTGGGTGTAGACCGTGTGGTCGTTGGCCCAGTTGCGCTGGCTGTCCTGGAGCCCGCTGAGGTCGAGCTCACGCGCGGCGATGACGACGTCCTGCGGCGGCTGCCCCTCCTCGAGCTGGTAGCGGTCGACGTCGAGCACATCGGGCATCGTGTAGAAGCCGCGCTGCTGCTGAAGCTGGGTAAACGTCGGCGCCACCAGCTTGGGGTCGATGAGCCGCACGCCGGGCAGACCGTCGGCCTGCTGCTGCAGCTGCTCCGGGGTGTCCTGGGTGACCCCGGGATACTCAACCGTCTCGACCCCGGTGAGGTCGAACGCCGACCTCGTCGACTCGATGTTCATCGCGATGTAGCGCGCCTCCTTGTCTGGCTCCGACGGCTTCACCTGGAAGCGTTGCACGATCGCAGGCCAGATACCGCCGATGAGGATGGCCGACAAGATGAGCAGCCCGAAACCGAGGACAGGCAGCATCCAGCCAGGCCGGAACACGTTGCCGAAGAAGAGCAGCGCGCAGATCACCGCGATCACCGCAAGGATGTTCTTGGCAGGCAGCACCGCGTTCGCGTCGGTGTAGGAGATGCCCGTGAAGAGCGCCCCGTCGGAGATGGCGAGCCCGTATCGGTCGAGCCAGTACGACACTGCCTTGAGGATCATGAAGAGCCCGAGCAGCACCGACAGCTGCACTTGAGCTCCGGACGCGACCTTGTCGCGGCTCGCCCCCAGCCGGATGCCGCCGTACAGGTAGTGGGTGGCAGCGGCGGCGATCAGCGAGATGACAAGCAGGGTGAAGCCGAAGCTGACCAGGAACCGGTACCACGGGTAGTCGAAGACGAAGAATCCGATGTCGCGCCCGAAGTAGACGTCACCCTGGCCGAACGAGCCACCGTTGCGCCACATCAGGTAGCTCTGCCACTGCGCGGAGGCGCTGGCGCCACCGAACAAGAACATCACGCCACCGAGCCCGACCAGCACCCACCGCCGAATCGGGTCGATCGTGTCCTGGTAGCGCTCGACGGTCGGGTTGCGGTAGCCGTCGCTGTGCAGGATGGGCCGCATCCGGAAGGCCAGGTAGGCGCTCCCGACGGCGGCGGCCGCCAGCAGCAGACCGAAAGCGACGAAGAGCAGCGTCCTCGTCCACAGCACCGTTGAGAAGACAGAACCGTAGCCCAGCGACCCGAACCACAACTTGTTCGTCCACACCTCGACGAAGACCGAGAAGAGGATGACGAGTACGACGACGACGCCGAGCGTGGGCAGGAGCGCCTTGGGACGGCGCGACGGCGTACGGCCGACCGGGCGCCCCGGTGGTCGCTCGGCGTGTTCGAAGATGCCGCTCACAGAACTCCTTCGTCGGGGTGGAACATCGAGCCAGGTCGGGCCGACCTACTCCTCAAGCGTCTCACGCAAGGCTGAGATGAGCCCTGGCACCACGTCGGCGCCGTGGAGCAGGGCGTCGTCGCTGTCGTGCGTCCGCATCCGGACCACGCAGTGCGCCTCGCCGCTGCGCAGCACCCCGACTGCGATCCTCACGTCCTCGTGCTCCGGGTGCTGGGCGGCGAACACCGCTGCCGTCTCGGGGTCGTCCGGGACCTGCTCTTCAGCAGCGGGCGGCAGCGCCACGCTCTCGACGACCGCCAATGCTCCGGCGACCGTGTCGGGCCAGGTGATGCGACCCAGTAACTCCTCCAACGAGTCGACAGGCTCCTCGAGTTCCTGCTCGACCGGGGTATAGAAGCTCCCGGTGCCGTCGGACACCCCCAGCTCGGCGGCGAGCTCCGGCTCGGCGACGGCAAGCTCGGTCGTGACGACAAGGGCGAAGAGCCGAGGCGGCTGGTCCCAGCCTTCGGCACTCGTATGCCGTTCGACCTCGACGACCGCCATCCGCAGCGCCAACGAAGGTCCCGAGAGCTCGTCAGTCATGGGGCGGTCTCAGCTGCCACACAAGGTCAGCGCCGCCTCGTCGCCGGCCTCGATCGCCGCGAGCGCCTCGACCGCCTCCGAGACGGTCGCGACCTTCACGAGCAGGAGCTCATCGGCGAGGTCGGAGCCGCCGGCTTCCTCGCAGTTGTCGGCGGGCACCAGGAAGACCGAGGCACCGCGACCGTCGTCGTAGCTGCCGACGATCTTCTGCTGGATGCCGCCGATCGGACCGACGTGGCCCTCGGCATCGATGGTGCCGGTCCCAGCCACGAACCGCCCTCCGGTCAGGGAGCCCGGCGTGAGCAGGTCGTAGATCGCGAGCGAGAACACGAGACCTGCGCTCGGGCCGCCGATGTCTTGGGCGAGCTTGATGTTGACGTCCACCGGAGGGCCGAGGCTGATCCCGATCCGTGCCTTCGACGAGTCGTCAGGGCTCGGCTCGGTCGTGACCTCGACCGTCAGGCTTTCGTCGCCGCGCCGCACCTGCAGCGAGACGGGTGCGCCCGGGTCGACCGCGCTGATGGCCTTCACCGCGGCCTCGGTCGAATCGATCTCGCGTCCGTCGACGGAGAGGATCTCGTCGCTCGCTGTCAGCTTGCCAGCGGCTGGGGCGCCAGGCTCGACCTGCTTGACCGTGACGGCGTACGGGTCGATGCCCGCCTGGGTGAGTCCAGCGACGACTGCGGTCGACTGCGAGTCGACCATCTGCGCCTGATTCTCCTGGTCGACCTCCTTCGTCGACTTTTCCGGCGGGTAGACAACGTCGCGGGGCAGCACGATCTGGTCATCGGCGATCCAGGCAGCCAGCACGTCCGGCAGTCGCGGCTCGTAGTCCTGGCGGCTCACCGACACAGTCGTCAGCTCCAGGTGACCGTTGACGGGATAGATCTTCGCACCCTCGATCTCGATCACTGGTTTGCCGTTGGACTCGCCGAGGGTGTTCTCGGTGATTCCTGGAGACTCCACCACGTAAGGCATGGGTATCGAGAAGGCAACGACGACCAGCATCACCAGCAAGACTCCCGACACGACGAGGGACGTCGTCCTGCGGCTCATGGCGTCGATGATGTCACCGCGCCGCCGGCGGACGGGAAGCGGGCCGACGCGCCGTGCCACGGACCGCGACGCCGTGGCTTGGCTCGACCAGCGTCGGGTCCGGCGCGTGTCTCAGCGACCGGCGCGGGGCGGGGCGGGCGAGAGCCGCCTCCATCCGGGCGAGCGCCGCCTCGGAGTCGTCTCGCTGGCCGTCGTCGCGTTGGCGACCGAGCCACCCCGCCCAGATCATCGCGACGAACGTCATGGCGGCGGGAGGCGCAAGCCACCACAGAACCTCCATCGCGACTCCCACTCCATCACCGTGCACCATGCGATCCCGGTGCGTATGCCGATCAGCGTACGTCGACAGGCGCGCCCCGTCCGGCTGCCGCTCATGGCGTGTCTGCGACCGTGCGGTCCTATCGCGTGCCCACCCATTCGTCCGACCCGTCGTCGAAGAGCTGGTGCTTCCAGATAGGGACCTCGGCCTTGAGGTCGTCGATCAACCGTCGGCAGGCGGTGAAGGCGTCTTGGCGGTGAGGGCACGAGACCGCGACGATCACCGCGATATCGCCGATGGCGAGGTCGCCGGTGCGGTGGGCCGCTGCGAGGGCGATGACCGACTCGCTGGTCGCGACCCGTTCGGCGACCCGGCGGAGCGCGTCCGCGGCACTGGGGTGGGCGCTGTAGCCGAGACCGCTGACGTCCTTGCCGCCGTCGTGGCGTCGCACGGTGCCCACGAACACGGCGACGCCGCCGGCTTCGGGATCGCCCACGGCGTCATACACGGGGCCGATATCGAGAGCGGAGTCGCGGATCTCCAACAGCCGGATCTTGTCGGTCACGCCACGACTGTATCGGCCGCAACGAGCGCCACGGTCCCAGGAAGTCGGCGTTGCCCGCGGAGCACTTCGGCTCGTCGCCGCCGCCGCGTAGGTTGGAGTCATGCCTGAGCTGCCTCCCCACGGTCCTCACGACGACGATGATCGCCCTCGTGACCCCAACCCGCTCGCAGGAACCCCGTTCGAGCAGATGTTCGCCGGCCTTGCGGGCGGTGACATGTCCGGCCTGCAGGCCATGTTCGGCCAGCTGCAACGCATGTTCACACCGCACGACGGTGCGGTCAACTGGGACTTCGCGCGCGACCTGGCCCGACAGGTGGTGGCCTCCGAGCCCGACCGGTCCCCCGATGCAGGCGACCTCAGCCGCATTCGTGACGCGGCCCGGCTGGCCGAGCACTGGCTCGACCAGGTGACGGACTTCCCAGCCAGCAGCAGCACGATCGTCGCCTGGAGCCGCGCCGACTGGGTCGAGGCCTCGATGCCAGCCTGGATGCGGCTCGTCGAGCCGGTCGCCGAGAGCGTCGTCAACGCGATCGGTGAGGCCCTTCCGGCGGAGGCAAAGGCGATGGCGGGGCCGATGCTGGGCATGCTCAACCAGCTCGGGAGCGGGATGTTCAGCCAGCAGATAGGTCAGGCCGTCGGCGGTCTTGCCAAGGAAGTCGTCTCGGGTGCCGACATCGGCATCCCCGTCGGTGCCGAGCACACTCCCGCGATCGTGGTGGCGAATGCCGACGCCTTCGGTGCCGGGCTCGGCGTCGACGACTCAGACGTCCTCCTCTACCTCGTGCTCCGCGAGTGTGCTCACCAGCGACTCTTCAGCAGTGCGTCCTGGCTCAAGGAGTACCTGTTCTCCGCCATCGAGGAGTACGGCCGCGGCATCTCGATCGACACCTCGAAGATCGAGGAGACCCTCACCAGCCTCGACCCCAGCAACATGGAGGCCGTCCAGGAGGCCTTGTCCGGGGGCCTCTTCGATCTGGAGCCGACCGCCTCCCAACGGGCGGCGCTGACTCGGCTCGAGACGGCGCTGGCGCTCATCGAGGGCTGGGTGGACGAGGTGGTCGCCCAGGCCACGACGCAGGTGATGCCTCAGGCCGCGCCGCTGCGGGAGGCCGTACGCCGGCGGCGCGCCGGCGGCGGCCCCGCGGAGTCGACGTTCGCCGCCCTGGTCGGCCTGGAGCTGAGACCGCGACGGCTACGCGACGCGTCGGCGCTGTGGGGTGCGCTGCGCGACGCAGAGGGCACCGAGGCCCGTGATGCCGTCTGGGCGCATCCCCAGCTGATTCCCACCTCGGCCGACCTCGACGACCCGCTCGGCTTCGCCCAGCGGACCAAGGAGGCCGACGACCTCGACGTCGAGTCTCCCGAGTTCGACGCCGCCTTGTCGGCGCTCCTCGAGGAGGGCGGTCGCGAACCCGGCCAAACCGATGCTCCAGCCGACCCAGACCGTGGCGACGAGCCCGAGGACGGACCGGGCGACACGAAGTCGTGAGCGTCCACGCGGACGCCCTCGAGGTGCTGACCCGCTGGCATCCTCCGAACGACGGCCAGCGTCGGCTGCGGGCGAGCTACCTCGAGCACCTCGCCCGACACCGGGACGGTGTCTTCCGGGAGTGCCACCCCGACCACATCACCGCCAGCACGCTGGTCGTGAGCTCAGACCGGCGGAAGGTCCTGCTCCACCTGCATAACAGGTACGACATCTGGGTCCAGTTCGGTGGCCACTGCGACGCCGCCGACGCCAGCCTGGAGGCCGCGGCTCTGCGGGAGGCGGTTGAGGAGTCGGGCATCCCCGACCTCCGTCTCATCGGTCGCTCGCCGGTCCAGCTCAGCACCCACGAGGTGCGCTGCGGGCCAATCCGTCCGTCCCACCATCTCGACGTTCGCTACGTCGCGGTGGCGGAGGCGGACGCCGTCCCAGTGACCAGCGCTGAGTCGAAGGATGTGCGGTGGTTCGCCCTGGATGACCTGCCCAGTGGTCTGGAGCCGGAGGTGCTCGAGCTCATCGACCTCGCCCGCTGACCGTGAACCAACGAGGCCCCCGGGGCGCGGAACACGTTCGCCTTCCCCTTGCGAACGCCACCGTTATCTCGGGGGCATCGTCGATTGACCCGACGCTAGGGCTGCGGCGGGCCCGGCGTCAACCGGCGACGTCTCACCCTGGGGACGGCGCTGTGGATAAGCTGTGCGCCGCGCCTCACCGGATGTGGATAACGAGTGGACAACCTGGCCGTGAGCTGTGCACAACGATCCCTGCCCTGGCAACGACACGCGCGCTGACCTGCGACCTGGCGTCCTGACGCGATGTGGACGAAAAATAGTTCTCTCCTGGTTTCGCGGTCGAGCCTTTGGCCACGAGGTCGAACGCGGTGGGTAGGTTGACTGCGTGGACCCCGCCCTTGCCAGCTCCGCTGTGGAGGTGCGTCGCTCACCCCGTCGCAGCCGGACCGTGTCCGCATACCGGGAGGGCGCAAGGATCGTTGTCCTCATCCCCGCCAGCCTCTCCACGGCGGAGGAACGGCAGTGGGTCACGACGATGGTCGAGCGGGTCACCCGCGCCGAGCAACGTCGGTCCCCTGACGAGCCGGAGCTCGCTGCGCGCGCCGCGGCGCTGGCAGACCGCCACCTCGACGGCCGAGCGCGGCCGACCTCGGTGCGCTGGGTGACCAACCAGCACGCCCGGTGGGGGTCGTGCACACCGGCAGACGGCTCCATCCGACTGTCGAGCCGCCTGCAGGGGATGCCGACGTACGTCGTCGACTATGTGCTGCTCCACGAGCTCGCGCATCTGCTCGTCGCTGGGCACGACCAAGCCTTCTGGGCGCTGCTGGCGGGCTATGGGCAGACCGAACGCGCCCGGGGCTTCCTCGCGGGTGTCTCCGCGACGGCTGGGCTCGACCTCGGCTCGGATGGGGATACCGACGCCGCTGAGGGGTAGCGCCGTGTCTCGACGACCAGCATCGACACGCTCAATTTTCGCCCGATATGCATCGGATGTATTGGTTTTCCACGCTCAGCCTACCTCGACATGCCGCCCGGGTCCGCAGTGGACACGCTCCGCCGTTCGGCTGGCGGTAGGGTGACGCCGAGGTCATGGGCGCTCAGCCCGGCGGCCGGTGGCGGGTTCTCCCGCCGGGATGGACCATGTGGCCGCTGGGGACCCTGCGGCCGCCCGTACGACGAAAGAGGAGGCCGACATGGCGGAGACCTGGAGCGGCGAGTTCTACTGCGTGAAGTGCAAGGCCAAGCGCGAAGCAAGCGGCGAAGTGCGAGTCAACGACAAGGGCACCCGGATGGCGAAGGCCAAGTGCCCGGAGTGCGGCACCAACCTGAACCGTATCCTCGGCAAGGCATAGTCGCCCCACAGCTGCCGAAGAGGCAGGTTCCCCCGGACACCTGCCTCTTCGTCTTCTCCCACCAGGGGAACCAGTGACCGAATCAGCTGACCCGAGCCGAGGACAGCCCGCGGAGGAGGCGTCGTCGTCCGGCCGCGACGGCACGGAGCCGCGCCCGGCGACGTCCTCGTCGGGTACAAAGGTTGATCCCGCAGCCTGACCGGTAGCGCGCGCCGGCCGCCGTGCACATGGCTGTGGACGGCGGCCCCCGTACCGGCCGAACGTTTGCCAGGCTTTGCGTTGTCCGCGCATCCGCACGAGAACAAGGGGGCCGCCGTGCGCCCGATCTTGAGGCCTGGCCTGCAGGTGCTCCGTCGTGACCAGCACACCCTCCAGCTCGGCCTCGACTGGCCCGGGCTCGCCACGCTCCGCGACAGCCCGGCGATCCGGGCGGTCCTCTCGGCCATCGACGGCTGTCGTGAGGTGGACACCGTTGTCGAGGCTGCCGTGACCGACGAGACCTCCGGTGAGGAGGCTGCCGCGGCGCTCGCTGACCTGGTGGCTGCGGGAGCCGTGGTCGACCAGGCAGCCACCTCGCGCGGCACGGTCTCCGAAGCGGGCTGGGCGGCGCTGTGGCTCCTGGCCGGGCCGGAGCGCGACCCCCGCCACCTGCTACGACGTCGCCTTGGCCGCACCGTGACCGTGCAGGGCTCTGGCACCGTCGCCGTGGCGGCCCGGACCGCCTTGGCCTCGACCGGCATACCGACGACCGACGACGTCTTCCGCGCCGACGTGGTAGTGCTCGCCAGCGACCATGAGCCGGTGCGCGAGCTGGGGGACCCGGTGATGAGGTCAGGTCAAGCACACCTCTGGGTGTGTGTCCGCGAGCTGGTCGGGGTCGTGGGCCCCTACGTCTGTCCGGGCAGCTCACCATGCCTGCGATGTGTCGACGCCGCTCGAGCCGATCTCGATCCGGCATGGCCGACCCTCCTCGACGCCGCGGCCGCGCGGCCTCTCGTGGTCCCCGCGTGTGACCCGGCGCTCGCGGGACTCGTCGGTGCCTGGGCGGCGCTCGAGGTCTCGGTGTGGGCGAGTGGGATCGAGCCACAGTCCTGGGGGACCGTGATCGAGATCCCCTCCGGTTTCGGACCCCTGGAGACTGTGGCGTTCGACCCACATCCGCGCTGCGGCTGCGGTTGGGTGTCTTGGCGAGACACAATGGGAGCGTGAGCGACCTCCCCCGAAAGACCGTCGCACGGACCGCACGGCTCGCGTCCCTGCCGCTTGGGTATGCCGGCCGGGCGACTCTGGGCATCGGTCGCCGCATCGGTGGCGTCCCCGCCGACGCGGTCACAGCCCAGGTCCAGCAGCGCACCGCCGAGCAGCTCTTCAAGGTCCTCGGCGAGCTGAAGGGCGGCGCGATGAAGTTCGGGCAGGCTCTCTCGGTCTTCGAGTCGGCGTTCCCGGAGAACATCGCGAAGCCGTACCGCGCCACTCTCACCCAGCTACAGGACGCAGCGCCACCGATGCAGGCACCGCTGGTGCACGAGGTGCTGGCTCGTGAGCTCGGTGCCGACTGGCGCAGGAAGTTCACGTCGTTCGACGACGACCCGGCCGCGGCTGCGTCCATCGGACAGGTGCACCGTGCCGTGTGGCAGGACGGTCGCGACGTTGCCGTCAAGGTGCAGTACCCCGGCGCCGGGGAGGCGCTGATGAGCGACCTGCGCCAGATCGGTCGGGCGGCGCGGCTCTTCGCGGGGTGGATCCCGGGGATCGAGATCGGCCCGCTCGTCGCAGAGCTCCAGGCACGGGTGGCCGAGGAGCTCGACTACGCACTCGAGGCGGATGCGCAGACGCGCTTCGCCGAGGCGTTCGCCGACGATCCTGAGATCGTCGTACCGGCGGTCGTCGCTCAGGCAGGGACGGTCCTCGTGTCCGAGTGGCTGGCGTCGGAGAGGTCGCTGGCCCGCCTCATCGCCGACGGCACCAAGCATGAGCGGGACCACTACGGCGAGATCTACGTCCGCTTCCTCTTCTCCGGGCCGGTTCGGGCCGGACTGCTGCACGCTGACCCACACCCCGGCAACTTCCGCCTGCTTGCAGACGGTCGGATGGGCGTCGTCGACTATGGCGCGGTGGCGAGGCTCCCCGACGGCGGGCTCCCCCCAGTGATCGGACAGCTGGCCCGACTGGCGGTGGAAGACGACTACGACGGAGTCCTCCAAGGGCTGCGACGCGCAGGGTTTGTCAAGCCATCCGTCCAGATCGATGCCGCGGACCTGCGCGCCTACCTCGACCCGTTCATCGAGCCCGCGACCACTGAGACGTTCACCTTCTCCCGAGCGTGGATGCGGGAACAGTTCGCCCGCATCAACGACCCCCGCTCGCCGGGCTACACGACCGTGCTGAAGGTCAACCTCCCGCCGGAGTACCTGCTCATCCACCGCGTCTGGCTCGGCGGCATCGGCGTGCTGTCGCAGCTCGGGGCCGAGGCGCCGTTCGCCTCTCTCATGGCCGAGGCGCTACCCGACTTCCGTGAAGCCGAGCCGCGACGGTAGGTGCGTGCACGTCTCGTCGGAGTCACCACCACTCGGGGTCGAGCTTGGACTCGATCGCCCGGAGGTTCTCACGGGCACAGGCGTCGCAGTAGATCCTGGCTCTGCCGTTCTCGACCGAGGTCACCCAGGTCAGCGGCACCTCGTCGCCGAGGGGCTCCGCTGGGGTGCAGCCGCACAGATCACACGTCGCCACGCCGGAAACGATAGTGCCCTGACCGCTCCCACGATGGAGAACGGTCAGGGCCCCTGTCCCGCCGCCACGATCAGGACGCGCGGGCGAGCAGCAGGCGTGCCTGCTGGCTCGCACGCTCGGCCCTTCTGGTCAAGCGACGCGCCCGGTTCAGCTGGCTGCTTCGACGCAGCTCGCGCGCCTGCTGGAGGCGCGCGTCCATATGGACGCGAGCCAGATCTTCATGCATCAGATTCATCCGAGTGCTCCTACTCAAGAAATCGCTCTGGGTCATCGAAGGTCGTTGTTCTCTCTGCTCGGGGGAGGTCGCTCCAGACCTCGCATGGATGGGCTGGGCTGCGCTCACGCGGCAACCTCGCACTTACGAGGCCTGCCCCTCGGCCGCTTGCGGGCGACAACTGCTCCTTGCACCAGCAGCTCTCCACCCCAGACGCCCCAGGGTTCGCGGCGTTCGAGTGCGCCTGACAGGCACTCGACGCGAACGGGGCAGCCACGGCACAGCGCCTTGGCCAGCTCGACGTCGGCCGGAGACTCCGCGAAGAACAGCTCTGGGTCGTTTGACCGGCATGGCAGGCTCTGCGCGTCTGCCTCCTCACTCGCGAGGAGTGCGTCGAGGACGCTGAGTGTCATGTGTTTCACCTCCTTAGAACCTCGTCGATCGAACGGAGCAAAGAAAAAACCGCGGATCCCGGTCAGGGAGTCCGCGGCTTGGAGGTGCCGGTGATGAGTGGTCACTCTAAAACCGGTGGACTCCAAGCACGGACGTCCGAGAAGACGCCCTTGACCGATGCCGGGACGCGACCGCCGATGGGGTACGACGTCCCCGCTGCCATCTGACGATCCGCGTGCGCGGTCGACGCGCCGAGGAGGGCAGGCATACGGAAGCGCGTCGCAGTCGGCGTCGCGGTCGTGGTGTCGAAGATGATCATGTGGCTGCCTCCTCTCGAAGAGATCTGGAACGTCGCGCCTGGGAGCACGAGTGCGGTGAGGGAAGCGTACGCGCCACGCCAGAAGGCGCGCAAACGAATTACCAGTTGTCTCCCGAGATTTCTGGCTGACGTTCCCTGAACCGGCCAGCCGACGCACGCACGAGACAAGGGAGAACACCTCGGCCGGAGTGTCAGCCCCCCGCCGCCGACGCCGTGCTCGCGCTCTGCGCCGCGCAGAGCTCGAGCACGGTGTCGCCGTACTTGTCGATCTTGGACCGACCGATGCCTGGGACGCTCGCGAGCCCCGCGGCGTTGCCAGGCCTCATCTCGGCGAGTGCCGTGAGGGTCGCGTCGGTGAACACACAGTACGCCGGCACGCCGTCGTCAGCGGCCCGTGCGCGTCGCCACTCGCGCAGTCTCTCGAAGAGCTCCTCGTCGTAGGAGCTCGGGCAGTCGGCGCACCGGCCGAGCTTGCGCTCGCGTGGCAGGGAGAGAGGGCGACCGCAGACACGGCAAGACGCCACTCCTCGACGTGCACGCCCGCCCGTGCCGGCCGCGCCGCTGGGTGCCCGGCCGCTGAGGCGTTGGGAGTCGTCGAGCAGCCCGTCGAAGAACCGGCTCGGGCCGCGCGACCCTCGGCCGCCCGGCGCGCGCGCGGCCGACCATGACACGTGCAGCTCGTCCCTGGCGCGCGTGATCCCGACGTACAGGAGACGCCGCTCCTCCCGCAGGCCGTCGGGAGTGTCGGCGTAGACGATGGGCATCGTCCCCTCGTGCATGCCGACGAGGAACGTCGCGGACCACTCGAGCCCTTTGGCGGCATGCAGTGTGGTCAACGTGACCCCGGCTGCCACCGGTGCGTGCTGGGCGTCGGCGCGCCTCTTGAGCTCGGCGACGAAGCTCACCAGGTCGAGGCCGGGGTGTGCCGCCTCCAGCTCACCGGCAAGGTGCACCACCGCCTGCAACGACTCCCACCTGTCCCGGGCGTTGCCTCGCCCGCTGGGCGCGTCTCGCGACCATCCCATCGAGCCCAGCACGTCCGCTACGGCTACCGCAAGGCCGCTCTCGCTGGCCTGGGTGTCATGGACTGCCCCCCGCAGCAACGTGACGGCCTGACGCACCTCGGCTCGCTCGAAGAACCGCTCCGCGCCGCGTACGACGTAGGGCACTGAACGCTCGGCCAGCGCCTCCTCGAACGGCTCCGACTGCGCGTTGATGCGGAACAGCACAGCGATCCCTGCCGGGTCGGCGCCCTCGGAGACGAGCGTCTTGATGGACTCGGCGGCGGACGCCGCCTCAGCGACCTCGTCGGGGTAGCCGGTGAAGGTGACCGCCCGCCCAGCCGGTCGCGTCGTGCGCAACCGAACCGCTGCAGTGCCCAGCTCGGAGCGCATCACGGCGTTCGCGGCGCTGACGACCTCGGGAGTGGACCGGTAGTTGCGAGCAAGGGTCACCGAGGTGGCGCCTGGGAACTTCTTCGGGAAGTCGAGCAGGTGGGACGGCGACGCTCCCGCGAACGAGTAGATGGTCTGCGCCGGGTCGCCGACCACGCACACGCCGACGCGATCGCCGAGCCACAGGTCGAGCAGGCTCGCCTGGATGGGACTGACGTCCTGGAACTCGTCGACGACGAACGAGCGGTACTGCTTGCGCACGCTCGACGCTGCGTTCTCGTCATCACTCAGGACCGCCGCAGCACACAGCAGGATGTCCTCGAGATCCAACCGGTGGCGCTTGTGCTTCGTCTCCTCGTAAGCCGCATAGATCGCCGCGACCGTCGCCGAGTCGAAGGCGTCGAGCGACCGTCCGACATCGGCGCAGACGCGGACATAGTCCTGAGGCCGGACGTTCGACACCTTCGCCCACTCGATCTCGCCGGCCAGGTCACGAAGGTCCGGCTGTGTCGCCCTGAGGCGGTTCTGCTGCACGGCCTCGGCGATGAACGGCAGCTTCGACTTCACCAGCGGAGGCAGATCGACGCCGTACACCCGGGGCCAGAAGTAGCGGGCCTGCCGCAGCGCCGCCGAGTGGAACGTGCGGGCTTGCACGCCGACCGCGCCAAGTCGGGCCAACCGAGCTCTGAGCTCCCCTGCGGCACGGGTCGTGAACGTCACGGCCAGCACCTCGGAGGGCACGACGGCTCCCGTCGCGGCGGCATACGCGATGCGATGCGTGATGGCTCGAGTCTTGCCGGTGCCCGCACCTGCGAGGACCCGCATCGGGCCGTCGAGTCGGGTGGCCACCTCGCGTTGCTCGGGGTCGAGGACCTCGAGCAACCGGTCGGCGTCGGACACGGGACACTTCCTCAGGCATCGGGCGCTCAGACATGGGACGGAACGGGAAGCAACGGCTACGCCGCGGCGTTGGGAGCAAGAGTAATCACGAGAACTAACAGTCTCGACGCGAGACCGCCGTCAGCGCCATGCCGCAGCGACCACTGTGCGCGAACGAAGGGACCCTGGATGCAGTTCACGATGTTCTCGACACCGTGGTGCGGCTACTGCCACCGCCTCAAAGGCCAGCTGCATCGCGAGGGGATCTCGTTCGACGAGGTCGACATCGAGCAGGATCCTGACTCCGCTGAGACCGTGGCGCGCGTCAACAACGGCAACCAGACCGTGCCGACGGTGCTGTTCGTCGACGGTACGGCGCTGACCAACCCGAGCCTGGCGCAGATCAAGGCGAAGATCGGCGCCTGAGCGGTCCACACGCAGCCGGTCAGGTCTGCAGGACGTTGGTCGGCAGGTCCTCGCCGTACCAGTGGGTGATCAGCGCACCGGCGATCGAGACGGTCGTGGGCAGGCCCACCTCACTCGACTCGACGGCCGCGCGGAGCTCGTCGCGGGTGAACCAGCGCGCCGCCGTGATCTCCAAGCCGTCGACCTCGATGGCAATGCTGGATGCATGAGCCTCGAACCCCAGCATCAGACTCGATGGGAACGGCCACGGTTGGCTACCGAGATACGTGACCCGGTCGACGCGCACCCCGACCTCCTCGAAGACCTCACGCGCCACCGCGTCCTCGGGTGTCTCGCCGGGGTCCACGAAGCCGGCCAGTGTCGAGTACCAGCCGTCCTCACGCGCGACGTTGTGCCCGAGCAGCACCCGCCCGGCGTCGTCGACGACCGTCATGATCACCGCGGGGTCCGTGCGGGGGAAGTGGGAGGTGCCGCACTCGGCGCAGCGGCGTGAGTCGCCGGCGCCCACCAACTCCGTGTTGGCGCCGCAGATCGAGCACCTCGGGTGCCTCTGGTGCCACATTGCCAGCGACGTCGCGTGGACGGCGTACGACGCGTCCACATCCGGCAACAGCTGCGCGAGCTGTCGCAGCGGAGCGAAGTGGAGGGCCCGGCTCGCGTCTCCCGTGCCCACCGACACCTCGATGTCGTCGAACTCGACCCGGGACTCGTCGTGTCCGCGTGCGAGTACGGCGAAGTGGGTCGACCCACCGGTGCCGCCGAGCAGCAGGCGCTCCCCGGGCGGAGCCTGCCCGGGGGGGATCCAAGCCAGCCGAGCGCCGTCGTCGGTCACCGCCAAGTCGGTACCGCGGAGCACCAGGACCCGACTTCCCGGGTCCGCCCAGCGGGCCACCACGAAGTCAGCGTCGGACCTATGGTTGCCCAGCCGGTCGTGCAGCGAGTGTCGGAACGGGAAGTCGGCCAGCGCATCCTCGGTCACGTCCTGACCCTACGCCCGCGGAGTCTGGCAAGATCGCCAGTCATGAGCACGCACATCGGCGCCTCTCCAGGCCAGATCGCTCCCCGGATCCTGCTGCCGGGAGATCCGCGACGCGCCACCTGGATCGCCGACACGTTCCTCGACGACGCGAGCCTCTACTCCGACGTGCGCGGCATGCTGGGGTACTCCGGGAGCTACCGCGGGAAGCCGGTCTCGGTCCAGGGGACCGGCATGGGGCAGCCGTCGCTGTCGATCTACGTCAACGAGCTGATCCGCGACTACGACGTGCAGCAGCTCGTGCGCGTCGGCTCGTGCGGTGCCTTGTCTGAGGAGCTGGCGATCCGCGACGTCGTGCTCGCGATCAGCGCGTCGACCGACTCGGCGATGAACAAGATCCGGTTCGAGGGCCTCGACTACGCCGCTACCGCCGACTTCGGGCTGCTCCGGGCGGCGTACGACGCCGCCGTGGCGGCCGGGACCCCCGTCACCGTCGCCAAGATCTTCTCCGGTGACGCCTTCTACAGCGACCGCCCCGAGCTGCTGCAGCGGATGGTCGAGTACGGCGTCGTGGCCGTCGAGATGGAGGCCAACGCGCTCTACACCCTCGCCGCCAAACACGGTCGGCGGGCGCTGTGCCTGTGCACGGTGTCCGACCACATCGTGTCCGGTGCCGAGACGACGGCGCAGGAGCGCGAGCAGACGTTCGGCGACATGATCCCGGTCGCCCTCGACGCGATGCTCGCGACAGCGCTGCCGTCCTGACCGACCAAGCCCCCTGCCCCCTCTCCCCCACCCCGCGATTGCGGGAAAGTGCAGGTCCCCCGAGCCGGAAACCCTGCACCTTCCCGCAATCGCCGGGGCCGGCCGTCAGCCAGTGAGCGGTGGCGCCGGCCATGCTCGTCGAGCGCCCTTGGTCGAACGCTTGGTCAGGCCAGGAGCTTGTCGAGCAGGGTGGCCAGCTGCTTGCGCTCGGCTGCTGTCAGCTTGGCGGTCACGGTGGACCCGGCGGCGACGCGGTCCGCCAGGTCGGCGCGAAGCTTGACGCCCCGAGGGGTGAGCCGAAGCAACTTGACGCGGCGGTCGTCTCCGGGCGTCCGTTCGACCATACCGAGCTCCTCGAGCCGGTCGGCCAAGCCTGTGACGTTTGACGCGTCGCAGGCCAGATGACGAGCCAAGCTTCGCATCGCGGACGGTTCCTGGAGCCACAGGACCGTCCTGGCCTGGAGTGGCGTCAGCCCCACCTCGGCGACCACGTCCGCGAAGTCCGCCTTCGCGCGTTCTGCGACCTGGAACAGGCGGGCGCTGAGGGCTCGGGATTCTTCCAGTCGGGACGGTGGCATAGCCACACCTTACTAGCGGATCTTAACTGTTTACAACCTCAAGTATCCGGGGTACCGTGGAACTTGATTGATGATGTCAACCATTGAGGAGATCTACCATGTCAAGCATCACGCGAAAACTGGCTGCAGGAGACCGCCCCACGACCCACCCGAGCGTCGGCAGTGCCGCCCTGGTTGGCGCGAAGAGCGCCGGAGCCTCCCTGGCAGCCAACCTGGCGGTGCTCGGTGTGGCCACCCTGGCCGGTGCCGACATGCTCGTCCGGCCCGACGCGAACAAGCCGGTCATGCAGGTCGGCGTCATCCTGGTCGCCGCCACCACGCTTCTCCCCCTGCTCCTGGCCACGATGCTGCTGATCCCGGCGCGCCGTTGGGGCGCTCGGGGCTGGCGTGCGCTGGCAGTCGCGGGGCTCGTGGTCGGTGTGGTTTCGGTGGTGATGCCGCTCGGCGCGCAGGCCCGGCCCGGCACCCAGCTCGCCCTGGCCTCGATGCACGTCATCACCGGAGTGGCCTGGTTCCTGGTCGTTCGTCGGGCCACCGCACGACTCAGGACGGCCTGACGTGGCGCGCTCGACCCTGACCGACATCGAGGGGCGATGGCTCGCGGACCCTCCCCGGTCTCTGGCGAGGATCGCCACAGTGGATGCCGATGGACTGCCACACGTCGTTCCCGGCGGCTGGTCGTTCGACCCGATGGCGTCCGAGTTTGTGCTCGGCGGCCGCGACGTGCCCGCCACGGCACGAGCACGCCACGTCCGCGCATCCGGCGTCGCCGCGGTGGTGGTGGACGGGCTGGCCCCAGGACCGGGGTGGACGCCGTGGGCTCTCGTGGTCCGAGGGCGCGCCCGGGTCGACGAGGAGCTCGGCGAGATCCGAGTCGCCTGTGACGACGTGATGTCGTGGGGGCTCGACGACGAGCTCGCCTCACGAGACTAGCCCCCTACCCCCAAGTCTCACTGCGGGAAGTGCAGGCTTCCACTGCGGCGGCCTGCAGTTTCCCACATTTCCAGGGGTGGGGTGGCTCGCCGGACCCGAGGAGGGGTCGGGGGTCGACTCAGGTCAGCCAGTGACGAGACGCTCGAGCTCGGCTCGCTCGGCGAGGTCGGGAGGCATCACGACCTCGCCGGACCGGACGTAGTAGAAGGCCGCCTCGACATGGTCCGGCTCGACTCCGGCCAGCTCCGCCCAGGCGAGCCGGTAGACCGCGAGCTGAAGCGGATCGGCATCGTGGCGGCGGTTGGTCTTCCAGTCGACGACGAGGAACCCTGTCGGGGTCTCGTACACCGCGTCGATGCGTCCTCGGACGACTTGACCGCCCAGGACGAGGGAGAAGGCCGCCTCGACGTGGAGTGGCGTCCGCTCGCCGAACGGACCCGCTCGGAACGCCTCGATCAGCTCGGCCAGGTCGTCGTCGCCGCCGATGTCGATGTCACCCCGTCCGGGCAGCTCCTCGGGGTCGAGCAGCATCGGCCGACCGATGTGACCCTCGACCCACGCATGGAAGCGGGTGCCGAACCGGGCCGACGGTGAAGGCTTACGCGGCATCGGTCTGGCGAGCTGCTCGGCCAGTCCCGCTGGGTCGTCGTTGAGCCGCATCAGGGTCGTCGCCGACAGCTGGTCGGGCAGCCGGACGACGATCGCGTCGGCGCGGTTGACTCGCGCCTCCTCGACGAGGCGGGCGATCTCCCGGTCCCACTGGTCGACCTTGCTGAGCTCGTCGAGCATCAGCTCGTCATCGGCCTGCCGAGCCGCGCTCGACGGCCCCGCCGCGCGCGCCTCCTCGACCAGGCTGGCGGCCGCCCGCCGCTGGGCGACCTCGTCCGCACCCGCCTCGACCGGCCACAGATAGCGGTCGAGGGTGCGGTTGGCCGGGTTGTCGGCGTCGTCGTCGGGCGGCGGGGTCGAGACCTCTGGCTGGTCACCCCATGACCGCATGGTGGCGATGACGTCGTCCATGAACAACGAGGGCCCCCGCGGCTGCTTCTGCTCCGGACCCCACCAGTGGCACGAGACGACGAGCTCGTGGCGTGGCCGGGTCACTGCGACATACGCAAGCCGGCGCTCCTCCCGCAGCTCGGCGGCCTTCGAGTCGTCGACGAACTGCTTGAGCCCCTTGTTGGTCCGCTCTGCCACGCCCGGGAGGTCGGCCGCGTCACCTCGCAACGGCGACGGCAGCGCGGCCATGTCGGTCGGCCAGCGCGATCGGCCCTGAGCCGAGGGAAAGACCTTGTCGCACATGCCCGGGACGAACACGACATCCCACTCCAGGCCCTTGGCCCGGTGCACGGTGAGCAGTTTGACGGAGTCGGCCTCGGTCGGGATGGCCAGCGCCAACCCCTGGGCATACTCATCTTCCGCCTGCAGATAGGCGAGCAGTCCCGGCAACGAGGCGTCACCGTCGATACCGGCGAACGTCGCCACCGCGTCGACGAACGTCGCGAGGTTGTCGCGCCGCGACGACGCCACCGCTGACGTCGATGAGGCGAGCTCCACCTCGAGACCTGTCACGTCGACAACCCGGCGCACCAGGTCGAGCAGGGGCTCGCCGGCGTAACGTCGCAGCGTGCGGATCTCCCTCGCCAGGGCCCTGAACCGCTCGAGTGCGTGCACGGAGTAGGGAAGCCCGCCGAGATCTTCGAGTGCCTCAGGCAACGAGACGATGTCGGCCGGGTCAACACCTGCCACTGCCTGCTCGAGCGCGCCTCCGATGTCGTCGGGATCGACGGACTGCTGAAACGCGAGCCGCCGGGCGCGCTCCCCGAGCAGCGCGAGGTCACGGACGCCGATCGCCCACCGCGGCCCCACGAGCAGGGCGAGCAGTGACGCGTTGGCGGTCACGTCATGCACGACCTGGAGCGTCGCCACCACCTCGGCGACCTCGGGCATCGACAGCAGTCCGCTGAGCCCGACCACCTCGACAGGGGCGCCGGCGGCCACAAGCGCATCATGGACGTCGCTGGCGGTCTTGTTGTCGCGCACCAGCACGCCGATCTGGCTCCATGTCGGCACCGGCATCGCGGCATGGGCAGCCGGCACCTCGCGGGCGAGGAAGCGCAGCTCGTCGTCGTAGGTCTCCAGCACCGCCGCCCGGACGACTCCGTCGCGGGCCGTCGGCGCGGATGCGAGTGGCTCGGCTCCGGCGTGGACGGCGTAAAGATCGGCCGCGAGTGCGTTGGCGGTGTGCAAGATGCGCGCCTGGGAACGGCGGTTGACGCTCAGCGGGAATGGCGTGGGAGCCACAGCCCCCAGCGGCGACGGGAAGTCGCGCATGAACTGCTCGATGTTGCTGACCGAGGCCCCGCGCCAGCCGTAGATGGCCTGACACGGATCTCCGACCGCTGTCACCGGGTGGCCGAGGCCGGTGTCGGCCGAGTCTCCCGAGAAGAGGGCGCCCAACAGCCGTGCCTGGGCGACCGACGTGTCCTGGTACTCGTCGAGCAGGACGACCTTGAACTGCTCTCGCTCGCTCACACCGACCTCCGGACGAGACTCGGCGAGCTGCGCCCCCAGCGCCATCTGGTCGGAGAAGTCCATGACGCCGAGCTCGTGCTTGAGCCTGCGGTAGCTCTCGACGAAGGCGAGCAGCTCGGCCCGCTTCGCCAGCGTCGACAGCACCCTCTTGACGTCGAGCGTCTGTCGTCCCTGCTCCCACAGCGGCGTCTCCAGCGTCTGGTAGCGGCGCAGCGCAGCGGGGGTGACGAGGTGCTCCGACAGCTCGGCGTCAAGAGCCAGCAGTCCTGACACGCTCGTCGCGACCCAGGTGGTCAGATGCTCCACAGGGCCGGTATGACGCCTGATGGCGCGGGCCGCGAGCTGGAAGCGGGATGCGTCGGCGAGGAGTCGGGTATCGGGCTCGTGGCCGATCCGCAGTCCGTGCTCGGCCAGCAGACGGGCGGCATAGGCGTGATAGGTGAGCACGGTGGGCTCGAGCGGCTCGTCGTCGCCAGTCTCGACTGGGGTGCCTGGCCGACGCAGCAGCCCAGCATGGACGAGGGCACTGCGAACCCGGTGGCCGAGCTCGGCAGCAGCCTTGTTGGTGAAGGTGAGGCCAAGAATCTGATCGGCCTCGACACGACCGGTCGCGACGAGCCACACGACGCGGGCCGCAATCACCGGCGACGATGACGCCCGGCGGCAGCGGCGCGGTGATGGCCGCCAGCTGCTGATCGCTGTAGTCGACGTCCATCAGCTGTCGTAGCTCCGCACGCGTCGAGATGATCCGGGTCGTCGTGGACTGCGTGGTCACGAGAGCACCGTGCCGCTGCGCTGCTGGGCTGGGCACATGGTCGCGAAGTCGCAGCGCGCACAGTAGGCGTTGACCGTCGCGTCGAACGTCTCGGAGCGCACCACGTCGACGGCGGAGATCAGCTGGATCTCGATCGGCTTCCGGCCTGCGTCGTCGGGTTTCTGCGGCCCCTGCTCCTGCACCTTGGGGTAGCCACCCACGTCGATCCGCAGCTGGACGAGCTCGGCGCCGCCGGACCGGGCATCGGCTCCGCACAGCTCTGCCATGCCTCCCTGCTCGACCGCCAGCTGATAGAGGCCGAGCTGCGGGTCGTCAGGCAACGATGTGCCCGCGGGAGCGTTTTTGCTCGTCTTGAAGTCGATGATCCGGATGTTGCCCGCCGCGTCACGCTCGACCCGGTCGACCTTGCCGCGCAGCGCCACGGTCTCACCGTCCTCGAGCGGCACCTCGACCTCGAAACCCTGCTCCGAGCCGAGGAGCTCCCGACCAGGGCGGCCATCGGCCCAGGCCACGAAACGCCTGAGCGCGTGCTCTGCCTCGGCGTGCTCACGGTCGCCGATCCACGGACTCTCGAACTGCAGCTGGCTCCAGACCGAGTCGAGCAGGGCGAGCAGCCGAGCCTCGTCGACGGTCTCCTCCCGACTCATGTGGTCGGCGAGCGCGTGGATGACGCTGCCGAACCCGAGCGACGTACTGCGCCCGGACTCACCTCCTGCCTCCCGCGCCAGGAACCAGCGCAGCGGGCAGTCGAGCAGGCCGGAGAGGGCGCTGGCGGAGAGACGGAGCGGCTCAGCTGCGGGGCGGACCGGGACGTCGTTGGTGGTGCGCTCACGCAACCCCCACCACAGGGCCGGGTCGGCCGCCGGCGCGACCGGCTCACCGGCGACAGTCTCCCCACACAACTGCGCCAGTCGGGCGGCTGCCGCTCGCTGCAGCGGCTCGCGGGTCGCTGGATCGCCAGCCACCCGACGCAGCTCCGCGACGAGCCCGGGCAGCGAGAGCGTGCGGGCGGGGCGTCCAGGCCGCTGCTCGGGCGGCAGCCCCAGCTCCCCGATGAGACGGGAGGGCTGGTCACCGTCGGCCTCCGGGGAGGCGACCGCAGTGACGATGAGGCGCTGTCGAGCCCGGGTCACGGCGACGTAGAAGAGCCGTCGCTCCTCGGCCATCATCGCCTTGGTCGGCAGCGCGGCGACCATACCCTCGACACCGAGCCGATCGGCCTGCAGCAAGGAGCCGCGCCGCCGCAGGTCGGGCCAGCTGCCCTCCTGGACCCCGGCAACGACGACGAGCCTCCACTCGAGGCCCTTGGAGCGGTGGGCCGTCAGCAGTCGCACGGAGTCGCCGCGCACCCCGCGCTCGGCAAGGGTGTCGGCGGGGATCTGCTGTGCCTCGACCTCGTCGAGGAACGCCGACGCCGACGTGTGGTCCTGCTGCTCCTCGGCGCGCGCCGCGGCCTCGAACAGGGCACAGATCGCGTCGAGGTCGCGGTGGGCTGCACGTGCTGCGCCGCCGCCGCGCTCCACCGCGCCCCGCAGCCGGTAGGGCCAAGTCGTGCCAGACCAGAGCACCCACAACGCCTCCTCGGCAGCTCCACCACCACGCAGGACGCCACCGGCACGAGCGAGCAGCCCTGCCAGCATGCGGGGACGCATCGCCAGCCGCTCGTCGATGCCGTCGAGCAGCAACGGGTCGAGCAGCGTCTGGCGGATCAGCTCTCCTGACGCGAGCGGGAGCCGCTGCCCGGCGTGGGCCTCCCGGTCGCGGCTGCGCAGATCGCGACCCAGCCTGCGGACCTGAGCCGCGTCGAGGTCGCACAGCGGCGACATGACGAGCACGTGGGCGACGTCCGCGGTCAGCAGCTCTGGCTCACCCGCGCAGCGCAGCGCGGCGAGCAGTGGCTGGACCGCAGGCTCGGCGCGCAACGGCACCTCGTCGCCGGCGACCTCGACCGGCACCCCGGCACCGATGAGCGCGCGCCGCATGCCGGGGATCGCGGCCACCCCGGAGCGGACGAGCACGGCCATGTCCGACCAGGCGATGTCGTCTTCGAGATGAGCACGCCGGAGGAGGTCGGCGATGTGGTCGGTCTCGGCGCCGCTGGAGCTGAACGTGTAGACGTCGACCTTCCCGTCGCCGTAGTCGTTGGCTGCGGCGACCGGGTGGCGGAACTTCTGGAACTCGGCCGCGCTGATCGGGCCGCTCACCCCGATGCCCTTGGCGATCCGGCGGGAGGCGGTGAGGAGGCGGCTGCCGAACCGACGGGTGGTGCCGAGCGCGACGACCGGAGCCGGTGTGCCGTCGATGCGCGGGAACCGCGTCGGGAACTCGAGGATCCCCCGCACGTCGGCTCCCCGGAACGCGTAGATGCTCTGGTCGGGGTCTCCGACGACGACGAGGTCGCGACCGTCACCGGCCAGGGCACGCAGCAGACGCACCTGGTTGGGATCGGTGTCTTGGTACTCGTCGACGAAGACGGCGCGGTACTCCTTGCGCAGCTGCTCCTTGTTGGCCGGCAGCTCGGCGACCAGCACCGCGCGGTGGATCACCTCGGAGTAGTCAAGGGCGACCTGGGCGTCGAGAACCGAGAGGTACTCCTCCATGAACCGCCCTGCCGCCACCCACTCGGGCTTGTCGCTGGCCTGACCGACCCGCTCGAGGTCGTCGGGGTCGAGCCCGAGCTCACGGGCGCGCGCGAGCACGGCGTGGACCTCGCGGGCGAATCCACGCGTCCGCAGGGCCGCGTCGATCGACGGGGGCCAGTCGGCGATCCCGGTCTCGCGGGAGTAGGACAGCAGCTCCGCCAGCCGGACGTCCTGCTCTGGCGCACTGAGCAGGCGCAGCGGACTCTCGTAGGTGCTGTCCGGCTGGAACCGCCGCACCAGCCCGTAGCAGAACGAGTGGAACGTCGAGCTGATCGGTGTCGCCGACGTCCGACCGAGCCGGGGGGTGATCCGCGTCCGTAGCTCGTCAGCCGCCTTGCGGCTGAAAGTCAGCACCAAGACCTCGTCGGGCGTCAGACCACCTCGCTCGACGCGGTCGACCACAGACTCGACAAGCGTCGTCGTCTTGCCGGTGCCTGGCCCGGCCAGGACGAGGAGTGGGCCACCGCCGTGGTCGACCACCGCCCGCTGGGACGCGTCGAGGTCTGGGCGTGCGTCGTGGGGACGACGGGCCAGCTCGAGGCGATACGTGACCGACATGAGTGCCATTGGAGCAGACGGTGCCGACATACCCGCCGAGCCCTTCGACGCAAGAGCGCTGCGTGCGCACCCGCACTGGGGCGGGCCTCAGGGCATCCACAGCACGGCGTCGAGGTCGACCCGCAACGACGCTGCGTCGGTGATCCGGCCACGCAACGGGGTCCCTTCCTCGCGGTAGTGCACCAGGGCTTCGCACTGGTGCGAGAGCGGCAGGCTGCCGTCGGCGCGGACGACCCGCCACCACGGGACGGACGAGCCGTAGACGGCCATCACCCGCCCGACCTGTCGCGGCCCTCCGTGTCCGACCGCGCCCGCGAGCACGCCGTACGTCGTCGCACGGCCGACCGGGACCCCCTCCACGAGGGAGAGGACCGCCTCGATGTACACCTCGTGCTCACCGGTCCGACCCTGCTGCGCCACGGGCCGAGTCTGTCAGCCAGGCCCCTCCGTCCGAACACCCCGTGGCCCGCGGATCGAGCGCGTTCGGACTGTCATCCGCGACAAGCGGTGTCTGGACGATGAGCGAAGCCGCTGGTGCGAGGTGCACCGAGGCTCCTGGAGGTCTGGAGGTCGTTCAGTCCAGGCTCTCGAGCAAGCGGTCGATGCTGTCACGCTCGTACATGTTGAGCCAGGCTTCACAGCGCAACCGGACCAACAGGTCACGGGCCTCCCATGACCGTCCCACTGTCACCAGCCACGCCGCCTTGCGCTGGATGACGGCGCCACGCAGCCAACGTCGCTCGAGCTCGATCCCACGGTCGTACGCCGCCTGGATCTCACCTTCGGGGGCGCCTTGCGCGGTGAGCACGACGGCGACGTTCGATGCCATGCTGCTGCGGTCGAGGTCCGGCAGCTCGTGGTCCGCGATCAGGCGCTCGAACAACCTGAGAGCCTCCGCGGCATTGCCGGACTCGTAGTGTGCGTTGGCCAGGTTCGCCGCGGCGTGGTACTCCTGATAGTCCACCGGCCGACTCTAGCGCCCAGCAGGTTCAGCGTCCCCGGACCGGCGAGCTCGTAGGCATGCAGCATCTCGGGCGCATCGAACACGGTGAGCACCTTGACGCCGGTCTGCTGTCGCCATACAGCTGACTTGATGGTGGGTTTCAGCACCACCGGGAAGCGCAGGTCGGCCGCCGCCAACTCCGCGTCAGCGGCGCTGCGCAGAACCCGGGTCCGCGATGAGGCTTGGATGAGGGCGAGATGAGACCTCTTCGGGCCGACCACCGGCCGCCGGTGACAGGACCCTAGCTAGGGTGCGACTCATGGCATCCGAGCTGTCCTTCCCTCGCCAGCACGCCCGCACACTTCGCTTCACCCTGGGCGCGCCGCGATCCTTCACGGTCGCACCGGATGGGGCGCGCATCGCTTTCCTGCGATCCGGATCCGGTGTCGACCGGGTCAACCAGCTGTGGGTGCTCGATCTCGACGGGGGCACCGCAGCTGAGCGAGTCGTCGCAGATCCTGGGCAGCTGCTCGACGGTGCCGCCGAAGTGCTGTCCGCAGAAGAGCGCGCCCGGCGTGAGCGCAGCCGCGAGGGTTCTGGCGGCATCGTCGGCTACGCGACGGACCAGGCGGTTGAGCTGGCGGCGTTCACGCTGTCCGGTCGCCTGTTCGCCGCGTCGCTCCTGACCGGCGTGGTCACCGAGCTCGACGTCCCCGCCCCTGTCGCCGACCCTCGGCCGTCCCCCGACGGCAGCCACATCGCGTACGTCGCCGCGGGCAGTCTTCGCGTTGTCGCCAGCGACGGCTCCGACGACCGGCCCGTCGCCGAGCCTGACCGCGGCGACGTGACCTGGGGCCTGGCGGAGTTCGTCGCCGCCGAGGAGATGGGCCGCCACCGTGGCTTCTGGTGGTCACCTGACGGCGATCGGATCATCGCCGCACGCGTCGACAACGCTCCCGTCCAGACGTGGTGGATCGCCGATCCTGCCAACCCGGCGAAGCCACCCGTCAAGGTGCGCTATCCCGCCGCCGGCACCGCTAACGCCGGTGTCTCGCTGGCCCTCGTCGGGCTGGACGGTGCCCACACGGAGATCACCTGGGACCGCGAGAGCTTCCCGTACCTGGCTCGCGTCCACTGGAGCAGCGACAACCCGCCGATCCTCTTGGTGCAGGCCCGCGACCAGCAGTCTCAGCAGATCCTGTCGGTCGACACCACCACGGCGGGAGTCTCGGTCGTCCTCACCGAGCACGACCCGTCTTGGCTCGAGCTCTTCGTCGGCGCGCCAGCCTGGACGCCGGACGGCCGGCTCGTCCACGTCGCCGACCGAGGCGGCGCTCGCGTCCTCACCATCGACGACAGTCCGGTCACAGACTCGACCCTGCATGTCCGCGCAGTGCTGGGGGTCAGCGGCGACGGCGTCCTCGTCAGCGCGTCAGCCGGTGAGGATGCGTCGGATCCACAGATCGGTGAGATCCACGTCTACCGCGTCAGCGCCCATGGCACCGAGCGCCTGTCCGACCACCCAGGCGCGCACACGGCCGTCGCCTCTGGACCAACGATGGTCTTGTCGTCGAGCACCCTGAACCAGCACGGCGACGTCGTCCAAGTGGTCCACGACGGCGTGCAAGTGATCGAGATCGCATCGGTGCGGGAACAGCCGGTCATCACCGCCCGTCCGGAGCTGCGGCTCGCGGGCGGTCGTCGGATTCCGTGCGCGGTCTTCCTGCCGACCGGCTTCGGATCTGGCGCGGGTCGGCTGCCGGTCCTGATGGACCCGTACGGCGGCCCGAGCGGCCAACGAGTGGTGGCGTCGCACAACTCACACCTCACGTCGCAATGGCTCGCGGACCAGGGCTTCGCGGTGATCGTGGCAGACGGCCGGGGCACGCCTGGGCGCACCCCCGCCTGGGAGAAGGCAGTCCGCAACAACCTGGCTCAGCTCCCGCTCGACGACCAGGTCGATGCCCTGCACTCGCTTGCCGACGACTACCCGCTCGATCTCGACCGGGTCGCGATCCGAGGCTGGTCGTTCGGCGGCTACCTCGCCGCGCTCGCCGTCCTGCGGCGACCGGACGTGTTCCACGCGGCGATCGTGGGCGCCCCCGTCACCGACCAGCGGCTCTACGACACGCACTACAAGGAGCGCTACCTCGGCCTCCCCGACGAACAGCCCGAGGTGTACGCCGCCAACTCGGTCGTCACAGACGATGGCCTGTCCGGGGCGGTCGAACCGCATCGGCCGATGATGATCGTCCACGGCCTCGCAGATGACAACGTGGTTGTGGCGCACAGCCTCAGGCTCTCCACCGCCTTGCTGGGCGCAGGGCGGCCGCATGAGGTACTGCCCTTGTCAGGGGTCACGCACATGGCGACGCAGGAGCGGGTGGCAGAGAATCTGCTGCTGATGCAGGTCGACTTCCTCAGACGGAGTCTGGGCATGACCCGGACAGCATGACGGGTGAGACTCGCTGAGCATGGCGAGGACCGGGAGGATCACCCCTCCCGGCGCTTCCACGTGAGGTGCTGCCCCGCTCGGCCTCCGTCAGATGATCGGGTCGAACGGCTCGGTGCCGAGCGACAAGGTCAGACCACTGATTCCTGAGTTGGCCTTGGCGTAGTTCAGCTCGTGGCTGATGTCACCGATGTTGTTCGATGCCGGAAGCGGCGCGAGGCCGAGCGTGGACAACGTGCCGAGCGCTTTGCCGTCGGCGTCGAGGAACGCGCTCCCGGAGTCGCGGGGAACGCCCGGTGTCACGATCACGCCGGGGTGGATCGCTGCCGTGGCGGCGGGGCCCAGCCGCCCGCGATGCTCTGGTCCTTGGCGAGGTCGGGCGCGTCACGGCTCCTGAAGTGGGGCTCGCCACCAGGAAGGCGGCTCCCGTGACCAGGATGGCCGCGGCCACGGTCGAGCGAGTACGGATGAGTATTTGCTGCTCCCTCCATGTGCGAAACGTCGGACCCTGGGTCGACGAGGCCCGGTTCTGGCGAGTACACCGCCCCTCAACCTGCAAGAAAGTGGGCGGTCTTGCACTATGCCGGCGCAGCCGCGGGCCTGTCATGGCAGCCGGCGCAGGACGGCGTCCATGGTCGGCCGGCATCGTCCGACGTACTGCTCGCTGTCGGTCGGACCCCCGCCGAGCGCCTCCGACCGTCCGCGTGTCGCGACCCGGTAGATGACGGCGCGGAGGAGCAGCTGGTCCCAGTCCGGTACGTCGCTCCACGCGTCGAGGACGCTCAGCGGCGCCCCTGACCAGCTGATCGCGTCGGCCGCGGCCACGGCCAGCGCGAACCCTGCTGGCCGGAAGTACGGCGGCCAGTCGATCACCGCGGGCGGGAGGCCAGCGGCGACCAGCACGTTGCCCCCGATGTCGCCGTGGATGACCTGGCCCGGGCTCTGGACCGGCTGCAGCGCCGACAGCCCCGCCATGATGAGGTCCCGAGTGGCCCCGTGGCCCTGCGGCTCGGCACCCTCCCAGGCGACTCGGTCGCCGTACGACCAGGGATCCGACCGCTCGTCGAGGAAGGCAGGGCGACGAAGCGGCCGCACCACGCGATGGAAGGCGTCGCTCGTTCGCCGGATCAGGTGCATCTCCTGGGGAAGTGCCAGGTCCCTGCCCTCGACCCACCGGTGCGCGGCCCAGCCGGCATACGACCACGAGCCGTCGACGGCGCGCACCGGCTCGGGGACCCTGACCCCTGCGTCGCGCCAGCCGGCGAAGACCTCAGACACCCACGCGTGCTCGACGACGTGGTCGACCGGCTTCAGGACGACGTCGCCGACGCGCCAGGCTCGGCCCTGACCGCCGGCCAATGAGCGTACCGGCGCTGGGTCGGAGCCGAATGCCGCCACGACCGACGCGGGCGGCGCCATCACCTCGCGATCACTCCCGTGACCACCCGCACAGCCGTCGCCTCGACAGGAAAACACGTGGACACACTAGGTGGACGTGTGCGTACGCTCGCAGCCTCACCCTTCGACGAGAGGCAACATCGGCATGGTTTCGACGCTTCGGCACGTATCCATCGACTGTTCGGACGCCTACGAGCTCGGGCAGTTCTGGAGCAAGGTGTTCGATCGTCCACTGCACGACGACGACCATCCCGGCGACCCAGAGGCGCTGCTGTCCCTGCCGGAGGGTCCGGGTCTGCTGTTCATCACGGTGCCTGAGGGCAAAGCCGTCAAGAACCGGTTGCACTTCGACGTCACCCCGACCGACCGGACCCGCGACGACGAGGTCGAGCGGCTCCTCGGTGTCGGCGCGACCCAGTTCGAGGACCACCGCAACCCCGACGGCACGGGCTGGGTCACGATGCGCGACATCGAGGGCAACGAGTTCTGCGTGGAGCGCAGTCGGGCCGAACGCGACGTCTGACGACTCGCCGGCAGCGTCGCCCGACCCGCCAGGGACTCACGACGAGCCGACTTTGTCCTTCGGGTCAGTACGACGGCTGGGACTGGTCGATCTGGTTGACCCAGGCGACGATGCCGCCGCCGACGTGGACGGAGTCGGCGAAGCCGGCGCCCTTGATGACGGCCAGCGCCTCCGCCGACCTGGCACCCGACTTGCAGTGCAGCACTACCGGTCGGTCGGAGGACAGCTGCTCGAGGGCGTTGCCGTTGAGGAACTCGCCCTTGGGGATGAGCACCGAGCCGGGGATCTTGTTGATCTCGTACTCGTTGGGCTCACGTACGTCGACGAGGGTGAAGTCGCGCTCGCCGTTCTCGCGCTCCTTGAGCCAGTGCTCGAGTGTGGTGACCGAGATGGTGGAGTCGGCGGCAGCGTCGGCTGCCTCGTCGCTGATGGCGCCGCAGAACGTCTCGTTGTCGATGAGCTCGGTGACGGTGGGGTTGTCGCCGCAGACGGCGCAGTTGGGGTCCTTGCGGACTCCCAGCTTGCGGTACTCCATCTCCAGCGCGTCGTAGATCATCAGCCTGCCGAGCAGCGGCTC
>JACDHG010000144.1 GCA_013821195.1 Propionibacteriales bacterium | reverse complement strand
CGCACTGCAACGCCAGGTCGAGTGCGACCTCGAGGCCCAGTCGCGACGCTTCGGCGACGAAGGCGTCGAAGTCCGCCATCGTGCCGAGGTCGGGGTGGATGGCGTCGTGCCCGCCGTCCTTCGACCCAATGGCCCACGGGGAGCCGGGGTCCCTTGGCCCCGGTGTCAGCGTGTTGTTGGGGCCCTTGCGGTTGACCTCGCCGATCGGGTGGATCGGCGGCAGGTAGATGACGTCGAACCCCATGTCGGCAACCGCCTGCAACCGGGTGGCGGCAGTCGCGAAGGTGCCCGACGCCCACATCTGGGTGGAGTCGTCGTACGACGCCCCCTCCGAGCGGGGGAAGAACTCGTACCAGGAGCCGACGAGCGCACGCTCTCGGTCGACGTACAGCGGGAACGGTCCCTGCTTGCACACCAGCTCGCGGAGCGGGAACTCGGCAAGCACCGCATCCACGTCCGGACTCGTGAGAGCAGCGAGACGGACGGGCACCGGTCGGCTGCTGTCTCGGGCCGCGGTCAGTGCCGCAGCCAGCGTGTCGGCTGCTGCCTCTCCGGCGGGGTCCTTGGGCAACGACGCGAACGCGCGCTCCAGGACGATCGCGCCCTCGAGGAACATGAGCTCGGTGTCGATGTCGGCCGCGATCTTGATCTCAGCCGCGTGCCGCCAGCTGGCGTAGGGGTGGGACCACGACTCGACGCGGAACGTCCAGGGCCCCGCGGCGTCGGGTGTGATGTCGGCCGCATAGCGGTCGGGGATGTCGGCGAGCTCCGTCATCAATACGGGCGGACGGTCGTCGCCTGCAGGGTCTGTGGGGACGACGGCCGCACCGAGGGCGTCGTGGCCCTCCCTGAACACCGTCGCCTCGACCCGGACTGTCTCGCCCACCACGGCCTTGACCGGGTGTTGCCCGCGCTCGACGACTGGGTCGACAGCCGTGATCGGTATGCGCTCAACCATCGGTGTCGAACCTAGCGAGGATCGGCTTCAGACGCACACCGCCTGTCCCAACATGGGGGACGCCGCACCCTCGCTCTCGCCGTGCCGGGGAGTCGGACCGGGAGAGCGCGGGAGCAGCCTGGACTCAGGTGGACCGATGACCAAGATGACACCCAGGCCCAGGCCGCGAGCCGCCTCACGGAAGGGTGGATTCGCTCCTTTGCCTCGACGCCGCTACCGTTTGCCGGTGCGTGCTATCCGACGTTTCACCGTTCGCCCCGTCATGCCTGACACCTTGCGGCCGCTCGAGGTGCTCGCCACGAACCTCAGGTGGTCGTGGCATCCGAAGACGCAAGACGTGTTCGAGGCAATGGATGCCGCCGCCTGGGCGGAGAGCAAGCATGATCCCGTGCGGCTGCTTGGTGCCGTCTCTCCCGACCGGCTGCAGGCCCTCGCCGCAGATCTGGAGTTCACCAAGCAGCTCGAGCGCGCGACGGCCGACCTTGAGGACTACCTCACCGGTGACCGGTGGTTCCAGTCACTCGGGGCTGGCTCGCCACGCCAGATCGCCTACTTCTCGCCTGAGTTCGGCATCGCCGCCGTGCTCCCCCAGTACTCCGGCGGGCTGGGCATCCTGGCCGGTGACCACCTCAAGTCGGCCAGCGACCTCGGAGTGCCGATCATCGGAGTTGGGCTGCTCTACCGGCACGGTTACTTCCGGCAGTCGTTGTCGCGCGAGGGCTGGCAACAGGAGCGCTACCCGATCGTCGATCCCGACGAGCTGCCGCTCACCTTGCTCCGCGAGATCGACGGAGCACCCGCCCGGGTGACGATCGCGGTGCCCGGCGACCAGGAGCTGCTAGCCCACGTCTGGGTGGCCCAGGTCGGCCGCGTTCCCCTGCTCCTGCTCGACTCGGACATCGAGGACAACCCGGGTCCGCTGCGCGACGTGACAGACACCTTGTACGGGGGGAACGCCGACCATCGGCTGCTGCAAGAAGTGCTGCTGGGAGTCGGGGGAATCCGTGCCATCCGCGCCTACTGTCGGCTCACCGGAGCCCCCGAGCCAGAGGTGTTCCACACCAACGAAGGGCACGCCGGTTTCCTCGGCATCGAGCGGATCCGCGAGTTCCTGGAGACGGACGGGCTCGACTTCGACGCCGCCGTGGAGAAGGCTCGGGCAGGGACGGTCTTCACGACGCATACTCCCGTCCCGGCAGGAATCGACCGCTTCGGGCGCGAGCTGATCGAGATGCAGTTCGGTGGCGCCAACGCCATGGAGGGCGTCGACATCCAGCAGATCCTCGCCTTGGGCGCCGAGGACTACGAAGGCGGAGACCCGGCTGTTTTCAACATGGCGGTCATGGGTTTCCGGCTCGCTGGACGGGCCAACGGTGTCAGCCAGCTGCACGGGCAGGTGTCGCGCGGGATGTTCAGCGGTCTGTGGCCGGGGTTCGACGAGTCAGACATCCCCATCGTGTCGATCACCAACGGCGTCCACGCCCCGACCTGGGTCGCTCGCGAGGTCTTCGAGGTCGCCGAGCGCGAGTCAGTCCTGCCTTCGCTCGTGGCCTCAGAGGACTGGAGTGCGGTCGACGACGTGCCCGGCGCCGTCATCTGGGGGACCAAGCGGAAGCTCCGCGAGCGGCTCGTCAGCGACGTCCGCACTCGTGTCCGTGCGTCGTGGGTGACCCGGGGGGCAACTCCAACGGAGCTCGGCTGGGTGAACCGCGTGCTGGATCCGGATATCCTCACGATCGGCTTCGCGCGCCGGGTTCCGACATACAAGCGGCTCACCCTCATGCTTCGTCATCCCGACCGCCTCAAGAAGCTGCTGCTCGACCCTCAGCGCCCGATTCAGATCGTCATCGCCGGGAAGGCTCACCCGGCTGACGAGACCGGCAAGAAGCTGATCCAGGAGATCGTGCGCTTCTCTGACGACCCAGAGGTGCGGCACCGGATCGTGTTCCTGCCCAACTACGACATCGCGATGGCCCAGCCGCTCTACCCAGGCTGCGACGTCTGGCTCAACAACCCGCTCCGTCCGTACGAGGCGTGCGGCACGTCGGGGATGAAGGCGGCGCTGAACGGTGGGCTCAACCTCTCGATCCTGGACGGCTGGTGGGACGAGTGGTACGACGGAGACAACGGCTGGGCGATCCCGTCGGCAGACGGGGTGGACGACGCCGACAGGCGTGACGACCTCGAGGCGACAGCCCTCTACGACCTGATCGAGGGCGAGGTGGCGCCGCGGTTCTACAGCGTGGACAGGAAGGGACTGCCGCTGCGGTGGATCGAGATGGTCCGGCAGACGCTGAAGTCGCTCGGCCCCAAGGTGCTCGCGTCCAGGATGGTGCGGGACTACGTCAACCTGCTCTACACACCCGCCGCGCAGAGCGCTCGACGGATCGAGGACGGAGATGCGGCCGCCAGTACTCTCGCGACCTGGAAACGTGAGCTCCGCACGTCGTGGCCACAGGTCCGGATCGACCACGTCGAGTCGGTCGGTATCAGCGACGCGCCCGCGCTCGGGTCCGCCCTGAGCGTGCGCGTCTACGTCTCGCTGGGGCGGCTGACGCGAGACGACGTCGACGTCCAGGTGATCCATGGCCGAGTGGCAGGGGACGACCAGCTGCGCGATCCGACGACGACCAGCCTGGTGCATGCGGAGCTCTACGAGGCCGGCCGGCACCGGTTCGAGGCCGAGATCTCCCTCGATCACACCGGTGCGTTCGGCTATACCGTGCGGGTACTTCCCAAGAACGACCTGTTGGTGTCGCCCGCCGAGGTCGGCCTGGTGGCGTGGCCCCTCGACGTCAACGAGGCCGAACCCACGTGAGCTGTCAGGGTCTCGTCGCGGATCGCCATCTCGACCCGCGTGACCCCCCAGGGGGGCAGAATGGTCGCACTCGCCGAATGATCGGAGCAGCTGTGGAGCACATGCCTCTCGTCGGGGCGGAGGTTCAGCGCCTCGCTCATGCCTTCCAGCAGGTGTCGCTCGAGCTCGCGAGTGGGCTGACGGCGCTGCGTGACAGCGACTTCACCGCCATCGGGACTCCACCGTGTGACAGCTCTGTCGGTGCAGGCATGCGCGACCTGCACTCGGCGTTGTCTGCCCTGCAACAGTCCTCCACCGATTGCATCTCGGTGATGGGCCGGCACGGTGAGCTCGCCGAGCCAGCGCCGACGGATGCCGACCAGAGTGGGCAGGGACAGCCGTCGAGCGGTGAGGTGGAGTCGTGAGAGTCGACCTCGTTCTCGGCTTCGACCCGACGCCGTCCGAGCCGCAGCAGCTCGTGGTGCTCTCTGACGTGGTGCGCAAGGTGATCCGCGCTCTGGTGCAGGCGCGCAGCGAGCTCGGACACATCGGGTGCACCGGGTCGGTCTGGGACGGCCCCGTCGGTGCGCCCATTGCCGCGTTGTTGCGCCGCTACTCGTTGCAGATGTCTGCGCTCGAGGAGTCACTTGTCGAGTGCCTGCAGGCAGTGGACTCGTGGCGGGACGGGGTCGAGGAGCGGCAGTCACAGGTGACCAGCATCGTCGCGTCGGTCGCGGATCTGGCGGGGGACCCCACAGCCGAGGACCGGCGTACTCGACTCATCGCCACCGCGCGGGAGGTAGGGGTGGAGCACGATCGCGCAGCAGCCGACCTCGCGGCTGCGTTCGAGGAGCTGTCCGGCGCGGTCGAGCAGATCGTCCGGGCCGATGACGACCTGGCCGGTGAGCTCGACCGGGCGCTCGTCGCGTTGACGGCGGCAATCGATGACTGGATGGCGGCAGAGGCTCCTGAGCTTCTTCGTACCGCTGTCTCCTTGGGTGAGGTGGCTGGACTCACCACCGTGATCTCCGAGCTCGTCGGCATCGCCGCGCTTGGACGCAAACCCGGCGACGCCGCAGGAGTGCGAGAGATCATCGCGAGAAGCCCCGGCTCGCACCGGCTGATCCGAGCCTTGCGCCGTCAATGGTTGGAGGTCGCTCCAGCGACCCTCCCTGAGGCCACCTTCTCGAGCCGCAGCTCTGGAGCGATCACCGACATCCTGTCCGGGCGGCGTACCCAGACGGCGACCAGTGACTCGGGTGCCGGCTTCTCGGTCGGGGGACTCAAAGGGAGCGGTGAGTGAGGTTTGCCTTGCTGATTGGGTCACGAACCGAAGCAGCACCCGTCATCGTCCTTGACGTCCCACCAGACTTCTATGAGGTGCCGCTCCAGACGGAGACCGAGGCCCGCACGGCGGCGCAGCTGCAGGTCCTCGAGGACATGGGCTTGTCCGACACCGGGCAGCGGGAGGCCCTGTCGCTGTATCTCGAGGCACTGGCGATCCGGCTCTCTCGGGGCAGCGTGCTGGGCACCGCCTTCTGCGCCGTGAGCCTCGAGGGGCACCCCTCGACAGCAACCCTGACGGTGGCGCTGCACGCGACCGGCACTGCCGACAGGGGGCTGGCCGTGATGGGTGCCGCAGAGGCCATGCGGCGCGAGGGTCGCTACGCGTCGGTCGGCATCCACGAGCTCGGCGTCCATCCAGCGGTCACCGCGATCGCGGAGCGGCCGTCGCTGCCTGGTGACGCCGCGAACGGTCAGGTGGGGGCCACGCTGCGGGAGATGTCGGTGCTGGTTCCCGTCCCAGGACACGAGCAGGCGGCGATGATCACGTTGTCGACGCCGTGCCTCGAGGACTGGGCGGTCTACGAGACACTGTTACTCGACATCGCACGCTCTCTGCAGGTGCAGCGCACCCACCCGGACTTCATCCACTGACCGCCGCGAACATCGCGAAGGTGCGGTCGAGGAGCGAGACGGTCCCGCCTGGCTCGAGCTTCTCGCCCGTCAAGACAGCGTCGGTGCGCACGACCTCCAGGTAGTGGTCGGCCCGGGATGCGGGCAGCAGTACGTCGACAGGGTGCGCCCCTGCGTGCCACCACAGGAGAAAGGACGTGTCTCGACAACCGTCTCCCCAGGCGTCGACCCCGATGGGGTCGCCGGTGAGGAAGACACCGAGGGTCGTGGTCTGCGGGTCGTGCCAGGCAGCCTCGGTCATCTCGTGCCCCGAGGGCTGCAGCCAAGTGACGTCCTGGTGGCCAGCACTGGCGCGAGGTTGGTTGAGCGCTCGGTGCTCTGAACGCAGCCTCAGCAGCGTCCGGGACAGATCGTAGAGGTGTCGCCACTCGGGATCGAGTCTCCAGCTCATCCATGAGGTCTCGTTGTCCTGGCAGAAGGCGTTGTTGTTGCCTGCCTGGGTGCGGCCGCGCTCGTCACCCGCCGTGAGCATGGGCACGCCGGTCGAGAGCAACAGGGTGGAGAGCATGTTGGCTGCCTGGCGGTGGCGCAACGCAATGACGGCTCCGTCGTCGGTCTCTCCATCCACGCCGCAGCTCCACGACCGATTGTCGTCGGTGCCGTCGCGGTTGTGCTCGCCGTTGGCGTGGTTGCGCTTCTCGTCGTACGTGACGAGGTCTCGGAGCGTGTAACCGTCGTGAGCTGTCACGAAGTTGACCGAAGCGAGTGGCAGCCGGCCCTCGACGGCGTACAGGTCGCGAGAACCCGAGAACCGCGAAGCCAGCTCACGGACGCCACCGGCGCGGCCACGCCAGAAGTCGCGAACGGTGTCGCGGAACCTGTCGTTCCACTCACACCACAGCGGTGGAAACCTCCCGACGAGATAGCCCTCGCCCGTCGCATCCCACGGCTCCGCGATCAGTTTCACCTCACGCAGCACCGGGTCCTGGTGGACGGCGGCAAGGAACGGCCCGTTCAGGTCGACGTGAGGACCGTTGCGGGTGAGGGCAGGGGCGAGGTCGAAACGGAAGCCATCGACGTGCATCTCTTCCACCCAGTACCGCAACGAGTC
>JACDHG010000035.1 GCA_013821195.1 Propionibacteriales bacterium | reverse complement strand
GGTCCCAAGGGTTGGGCTGTTCGCCCATTAAAGCGGCACGCGAGCTGGGTTTAGAACGTCGTGAGACAGTTCGGTCCCTATCCGCCGCGCGCGCAGGAAACTTGAGAAGGCCTGTCCCTAGTACGAGAGGACCGGGATGGACGAACCTCTGGTGTGCCAGTTGTTCCGCCAGGAGCACGGCTGGTTGGCTACGTTCGGAAGTGATAACCGCTGAAAGCATCTAAGCGGGAAGCACGCTTCAAGATGAGGTTTCTCACCGGGTAACCGGGTAAGGCCCCCAGCAGAACACTGGGTTGATAGGCCGGAGGTAGAAGGCAGTAATGCACGTAGCCGACCGGAGACTAATAGGCCGAGGGCTTGTCTCACTTCTTACAAGATTGTTCTTGTTCGCGTCCACTGTGCGGTTCCCGAGATACGGTCGGGACGGCTGGGCTGTGCCAGGCACGGCTCCTCCCGAGATATCTCCATAGAGTTTCGGCGACCATGGCGAAGGGGAAACACCCAGCTCCATTTCGAACCTGGCAGTTAAGCCCTTCAGCGCCGATGGTACTGCACGCGGGAGCGTGTGGGAGAGTAGGACGTCGCCGGACATTTCTCGCGAGAGGGCTGCCCAGTCGGGCGGCCCTCTTTGCTGTGGGGTGCGGGCTCGAGGTCGCTGTGCACGTATTGACTTTCGTGGCATCCAGCGTCCCCGACGCCGGCCGACGCAACTGCTGGAGGCAACCGTGACAGACCAAGACCCTCGGGGCCGCCGTCGCCGGGACGGCACTGCCTCGCGTCGCGGCCCGGACTCGGGGGGCCGGTCGTCAGGCTCGGCAAGGCGTGGGGGTCAGGGTCGCGGCGACACGGTCCCCCGAGACCCCAGCAAGGACCGCAAGCCCAGCACAGCCGGGCGCTGGCGTCGCGACGAGCTGCCGGCAGTGGAGCGCAGCGCCGTCCAGGCCACGTACGACGGCCCTCCCATCCCCGAGGACATCACCGGTCAGGAGCTCGATCGAGCGGTCGCCGCTCAGCTCAAGTCACTGCCCGAGAAGCTGGCTGCGCGCGTGGCACGGCACCTCGTGGCGGCGGCACGATTGCTGGACACCGATCCGGCGCTGGCCTACCAGCACACCTTGGCAGCCCGTGCCCGCGCCGCCAGGGTCGCCGTCGTACGAGAGGCGAGTGGGGAGGCTGCCTACGCGGCTGGGCTCTTCAAGGACGCCCTCACGGAGTTCAAGGCTGCTCGCCGGATGAGCCACAACTCGATCTACCTACCGATGCTGGCCGACTGTGAGCGCGCCCTGGGCCGACCGGAGCGGACGCTGGCGCTGGCCAAGGACCCAGGGGTCCTGGATCTGGACGAGGCGGGGCAGATCGAGATGAAGATCGTCGAGTCCGGCGCCCGTCGGGACCTCGGCGACGTCCCCGCCGCCATCAGGACACTCGAGGGCAAAGAGCTACGCAGCCGTTCCCGGGCGTCATGGGTGCCGCGGCTCCGCTATGCGTACGCCGACGCCCTGCTCGCCGACGGACAGACCGAGCCGGCCCGGGAGTGGTTCGAGCGTGCAGCCGGTGTGGACGCCCACGGCTCCACCGATGCGGCAGAGCGAGTCGCTGAGCTCGAAGGGAGCAGCATCGTCGACACGGTCGACGACGACGCCGAGGAGGGCTGAACGACGACGAGCAGCAGGGCTGGGCTCGGCCTCGGGGTGTTGTCCACAGCGCTGTCTCGCCGCTGACGTCGATCCACAGGTTCGTCATCCCCCGCGTTCAGTCGGCCTTGTTCGGCGAGGCTGTGCTTCCTCACCAGGAAGGAATGCCATGCCACGTCGCAGCAGCACTCCGCCGTCGCCGAAAGTCGGGCCATCCGCCAACCCACCAGCAGCGGTCAACGAGGTGACGCTGGTCGGCCGCGTCGCCGCGTCCCCTCAGGAGAGGACATTGCCCAGCGGTGATGCGCTCGTGACGGCGCGTGTCATCGTCGACAGAGACCCAACGAGCCGGGTGCGCTCACAGCAGCGCGTCGACACGATCGACTGCGTCGCGTGGCTGTCGAAGGTGCAGCGTTCCATGCGCACCTGGGTGCCTGGGGAGCATGTCGAGGTCGCAGGAGCGATCCGGCGCCGCTTCTATCGAGCAGATGCGGGCCCCGTCAGTCGGGTCGAGGTGGAGATCCGTCGTACCCGGCGGGTCAAGCCGCTCGAGCCGTGAGGCCACGCCGACCCTACGGCTCGTCGTCGAAGCTGCGCATCACCAGCCCGGTCCGAGGTTTCGGGCCGAAGGATGTCGACTTGCGCGGCATCACCTTGCCGGCCCGAGCCACCTCCAGCACCTCGTCGACCGTGGATGGGTGCAGCAGGACGGCCAGACCGGCATCCTGCTGCGCGTTGCGCAGTGTCTGCGTGACCGTGTGGTGGTAGCCGACCTGGTCCTCGCTCACTCCCCACGCGGGCAGCAGCCGCGTGTGCAGCAGCTCTGCGTCGCTGACGACACGATCACGGGACCGGGTCAGGGAGATCACCGTGTACTGACGGGAGTCGGAGACGACGAACTGCCCACGCTCGCGAGGCGGGGGAGGCGGGCCGTCCGAACACCACTCGAGCGGACCCGCGTCGAAGCCAGCTGTCGACCGCACCGCGTCGAGCCGAAGCTCCGACACGCTGCGATGGATCGCGGCAAGCCGCAACGGGTACTGCGACTGGTCGATGAGCATTGCCAGGCCACGGTCCCAGGGGCCCTCGCCGTCCCCGATCGAGTGGTGCCGCCGGCGTAGCTGAAGGTACGACGCATAGCGGTGGTGACCATCGGCGATCAGCGCCTGGTGCGGGGCCAATGCTCGTCGGATCACCCGGATCTCGGCCGCGTCATCCAACGCCCACAGCCGATGACGTGTGCCGTCGCGGGCACACACATCGGTGAGCGGGTCCGCAGTGCGGGTCCGGTCCAGGATCTCCCGGGTGCTGCCGGCGCCGTCGTAGACAAGCAGGATCGGCTCGAGGTTGGCCTGGCTGGCGGCCATCATCGCCAGCCGGTCCGCCACGATGTCCGGGATGACGCCCTCGTGTGGGAGCACGACGTGCGTGTCAGGCTTACGGAGCTCCAGCGCACCCACCACGCCACAGACCTGCGTCGAGGCGTCGCCGTACTCGTAGACGTACAGCGCCGGCTCCGCATCGGTGACAACGATCCCCTGGTCACGCCAGCGGGCCAGCAGCCTCGCCGCACGCGCGTACGGGTCCGCCGATCGCACCGGGTCGCTGACCATCCGCGGGAGCACGAGTCTGACGATGTTCTGTGGATGGTCGCCGAGCAGGGCGTCGATCATCGGCCGGTCCATGACGTCATAGGGGGGGGACGTCACCTCGCCCACGTCGCCCACGAGCCCTGCGTTGAAACGCATCGCCGGAAACGGACGCAGGCGCAGCTTCGCCGTCACGGTCATGTCATGCTGGCTGGCCACGCTGCATCGTACGACTCTGACCCGCGGAGGAATGCCGTGCCCGATGCTCCGGCCACCCTCCGGCGCTGTGATCGACGGCTCGTCGACGTCTACGACTGCGCCATGCTCGACCTCGACGGCGTGGTCTACGTCGGGCCGGCACCGGTGGACGGCGTACCCGCCATGTTGCGCCGAGTCCGCGACCGCGGTATGACGCTCGCCTTCGTGACGAACAACGCGTCTCGCACCCCTCGCTCGGTGGCGGAGCACCTGCGAGAGCTCGGGATTGAGGCGGTGGCCGACGACGTGGTGACGGCGGCCCAGGCCGCGGCGCGTGAGCTCGCCCGACACCTCGATGCGGGAGCCAAGGTGCTCGTCATCGGTGGCGAGGGACTGCGGCTGGCGCTCGCCGAGGCGGGACTCACTGCGGTCGAGAGGGCGGACGACGATCCGGTGGCCGTCGTTCAGGGCTTCGACCGCACAGTCGGGTGGCAGCAGCTGGCCCAGGGGGCCTACGCGATCCGGGCCGGCGCGCTGTGGGTGGCGACGAACCTCGACCTCACGGTGCCCACGGTCGGTGGCATCGCCCCCGGCAACGGCACGTTGGTCAACGCCGTCGCTGCCGCGGTCGACGCGAGGCCCGCGGTCGTCGCGGGCAAGCCGTACCGGCCGCTGTTCGACGAGACGGTACGCCGGGTCGGCTGCGAACGTCCGATCGTCGTGGGGGACCGGCTCGACACCGACATCGAGGGTGCCAACAACTGTGGGGCCGACTCACTGCTCGTGATGACGGGGGTCACGGACCTGCCGGCGCTGTGCGCGGCTCCGCCGACCCGGCGCCCGACGTACGTCGCGTGGACCATGGCTGGCCTCCTCACAGCGCATCCGGTGCCGCAGCGCACCGACGACGCCTTCGAGCTGAACGGGTGGCGGGCCCTGGTAGGGGACGGCGAGGTCCGGGTCGACGCAGCCGGCGGTGACCGCTCCGACGGCCTGCGGGTCGTTGTGAGCGCTGCTTGGGCGTGGCGCGACGACGACGACGCGCGAGAGCCGGCCAGGGTTGCGACAGGGGTGCTATCGGTGCAGGACGAGGAGTGAGAGAGAAGTGAAAGAGATGACGGCGAACGATCCACAGCACGAGCAGCCAGACCATGCCGACGCCGATGCCGGAGGGTCACTCGGTGACCGCAGGGTGGACGCCGCGGTGGCATCGCTGCACGACCTGGACGAACGCGACGTCGACAGGCACCCCGGGGTGTACGAGCGAGCCCACGAGGAGCTGCGTCGGGCACTCGACGACGAGTCGCAGCCGAGCGCAGGTATGCCGCCGGAGGCTCGGTGAGCGACGGCCATGCCACGAAGACTGCGGCTCGATGCCGAGCTGGTCCGGCGGGGACTGGCTCGAAGCCGCGACCATGCCGCTGACCTGATCGCGGCAGGGCGCGTTCAGGTAGCCGGCGCTGTCGCCAACAAGCCTGCCACCGGCGTGACCACCGATGTCGCGGTGCTGGTGACGCCGGACGACGACGATCCCGCCTACGTGTCCCGTGGAGGTCACAAGCTGGCTGGGGCGATCGACCTCTTCGCGCCCCGTGGGCTCCGCTTGTCTGGGCGCCGTGCCTTGGACGCGGGAGCCTCGACAGGAGGCTTCACCGACGTGCTGCTTCGCGTCGGCGTGGCCGACGTGGTCGCTGTCGACGTGGGTTACGGCCAGCTGGCGTGGCGGCTCGCCGCTGACGAGCGCGTCCACGTGCTCGACCGTACGAACGTCAAGGAGCTGCGGTCCGCGAGGCTGCCCTACAACCCCGACCTGGTGGTGGGAGACCTTTCCTTCATCTCCCTCGCCAAGGCGCTGCCCGCGCTCAGGGGGGTGGCGACACCGTCCGCGGATCTCGTGCTCCTGGTCAAGCCGCAGTTCGAGGTCGGCAAGGATCGCGTCGGCAAGGGCGGCGTCGTCCGCGAGCCCGGCCTCAGGGTTGCAGCTATCGTCAGCGTGGCGGCGGCGGCCGGCGAGCTCGGTCTCGGCGTACGTGGGGTCTGTGCGAGCCCCTTGCCCGGACCCGCCGGCAACGTCGAGTACTTCTGCTGGTTCGCAGCCGGCGCACCCCCTCTCGATCCGGCGCTCGTGGCGGACGTGGTCGATGCCGGGCCACAGTGAGAAGGTAGCGACGTGACCCCCACCCCGGCTGAGCGTGCCGTCACCCGGACGGTGCTGCTCGTCGCCCACACCGGTCGCGGCGAGGCCGTGGGCGCGGCCCAAGCCGTCGCGGAGCGTCTGGACGCCTCGGGCATCGTCATCCGCCTGCTCGACAGCGAGGCCGAGGATCTCGGCATCGACGGCGAGGTCGTGCCGAGCGACGGTGCCGCTCCGCGCGACTGCGAGGTCGTCGTCGTGATCGGTGGCGACGGCACCATCCTTCGAGCCGCCGAGCTCACCCGGGACTCCGGCACACCGTTGCTCGGTATCAACCTCGGACACGTCGGCTTCCTGGCGGAGGCCGAGTGGTACGACGTCGACACCACCGTCGAGGCCATCATCGCCGGCTCGTACGTCGTCGAGGACCGGCTGACGATCGACGTGCTCGTGCGGGTCGAGGGAGAGCCGGACGCCCACGGATGGGCGTTGAACGAGGCGAGCGTCGAGAAGTCCGCTCGCCAGCGGATGCTCGAGGTGGTCGTCGAGATCGACGACCACCCGTTGTCCCGGTGGGGTTGCGACGGCATCGTCTTCGCGACGCCGACGGGGTCGACGGCCTATGCGTTCAGCGCAGGCGGACCTGTCGTGTGGCCCGAGGTCCAGGCGCTCCTCCTGGTGCCCATCAGCGCCCATGCGCTCTTCGCCCGGCCGATGGTGGCGTCCGTGGACTCCCGGCTGGCCGTCGAGATCCTCGCCCACAGCACCGGAGGGGGAGTGCTGTGGTGCGACGGACGTCGCACGGTCGAGCTGCCGGCCGGTGCGCGCGTCGAGGTGTCCCGCGGGGCCCGGTCGGTGCGGCTCGCCCGACTGCGTGAGGCGCCGTTCACGGACCGGCTGGTGGCCAAGTTCGATCTCCCGGTCGGTGGGTGGCGCGGCAAGGCGCGCCCGCGTGGACCGTCCGACGGTGCTGTCGATGCTTGAGGAGCTGTCCATCGACTCGCTCGGAGTGATCGATGCGGCCACCCTGGAGCTGGGGGCCGGGCTCAACGTGGTGACAGGTGAGACCGGCGCGGGCAAGACGATGGTCGTCACGGCGTTGAACCTGCTGCTCGGAGCTCGAGCCGACTCCGGTGTCGTGCGTGAACGTGCCCACAGAGCCCGCGTGCAGGGAACGTTGCAGCTCGACCCGGAGTCGGGCGTGGCGGCGCGGGCAGGCGACGCGGGAGCCGATCTCGACGAGGGGTCTCTCATCGTGAGCCGAATCGTCCAGGCAGGAGGACGCTCCAAGGCGAGTGTGGGCGGAGCAGCCATCCCCGTCGGCACGCTGGCACAGCTCTCGGCGGACCTCGTCGTCATCCATGGACAGTCAGACCAACAGCTCCTACTGCAGCCCGCGCACCAGCGGCGCACGCTCGACGCATTCGGTGGACCAGCGCACAAGGTCGTCTCGGACGAGTACCGGCGGACGTACGAAGCTCTGCGGGTGGTCGTGGCGGAGCTCGCGCAGGTCGTGTCACGGGGGCGTGAGCGGGCACAGGAGGCGGACCTGTTGCGGCTCGGGCTTGCCGAGATCGAGGCGGTCAGGCCCCAGCCAGGCGAGGATGAGCGGGTGCTGGCGGAGGAGTCGCGCCTCGCTCACGCCGACGCGTTGCGCCGCGCTGTCGACGAGGCGCAGCAGGCGCTCAGCGCCGACGAGCCGGACCTGACGCCCCGAGACGCCCTCGGTCTCGTCGCCGCGGCACGGAAGTCGCTGGAGGCCGAGCGCGAGCACGACGTGCGGCTCGCGCAGCTGTGCGACGAGCTCGCCGCCGCGTCATACGCCCTCGTCGACGTCGCAGCCGACCTCGCGTCGTACGGTTCGGCGCTCGACTCCGATCCGCAGCGACTCGCGTGGGTGCAGGAGCGTCGTGCCACCCTCGGCGCGCTGACTCGCAAGTACGGCGACACGATCGCCGACGTGCTCGAGTGGACCGAGACCGCAGCGGCCCGGCTGCTCCGGCTCGATGACGACGACAGCCTGGTGGCTGGGCTTCGTGCCCGCCGCGACGAGCTATCGCAGCGCCTCGCTGACCTCGGGGCCGATCTCTCCGACCGTCGGCGCGCGCTGGCGGCGCAGCTGTCAGCCCGGGTGACGGACGAGCTGAGTGAGCTGGCCATGCCCGACGCCGACTTCACGGTCGACGTGGCGGGGCTGACCGAGCCACGTGGGAATGGTCTCGACGAGGTGACGTTCCTCTTCGCCGCCCACACCGGCGGCCAGCCAAGAGCGCTGCAGCGCGGCGCGTCCGGAGGGGAGCTCTCCAGGGTGATGCTCGCGCTCGAGGTCTGCCTGGCAGGAACCCAACCGGTGCCCACGATGATCTTCGACGAGGTCGACGCCGGGGTCGGCGGGAAGGCGGCGGTCGAGATCGGCCGCCGACTTGCTCGGCTGGCGCGCACCGTGCAGGTGATCGTCGTGACGCACCTTCCGCAGGTAGCAGCCTTCGCCGACCAGCACTATCTCGTCGTCAAGAGCAGCGACGGCAGCGTGACCACCAGCGGTGTGACCCGCCTCGACGACGAGGGACGGCGACGCGAGCTGTCGCGGATGCTCGCCGGGCTCGAGGACTCAGACTCCGCTCTCGCGCACGCCGACGAGCTGGTCGATCTCGCCCGGCTCGAACGCTCCTCCTGACACCCCCGCTTCGGGCCAGGGGACCGGGCTCAGGCAACCGCCGACACCGGCGCGAAGGTCCCCAAGATCGCCTCAGGGGGTTCGTAGGATGGCTGCACGATGAAGCTCTCCTCACTGCGGCGTCCTCGTGCCCGCAACCACACCGGTGTGTCCGGCCCCGCGATGCTCGACCGGCGTACCCGCAGCATCGTCAAGCGGCTCAGACCCGGCGACATCGCCGTCATCGACCACGTCGACATCGACCGCGCCGCTGCCGTCGCACTGGTCGAGTCCCGCGTCTGCGCGGTCGTCAACCTGGCGCCGTCGATCTCCGGTCGCTACCCCAACCTCGGCCCCCAGATTCTGCTCGACGCCGACATCGTGCTGCTCGACGACGTGGACGCCGAGATCTTCACGCTCATCAGCGATGGCGACGTGGTGCGGGTCGATGGCGACACCGTCTACGTCGACGACGAGGCCGCCGTCTCGGGCGTCCGGCAGGACCACGACTCCGTGGCTGCCGCGCTGGCAGGCTCCCGCGACGGCATAGCGAGCCAGCTCGAGGCGTTCAGTGCCAACACCGTCGAGCATCTACGACGCGACCAGCGGCTGCTGCTCGACGGAGTCGGCGTCCCTGCCACCGAGACGAAGCTCGACGGTCGCCAGGTCGTTGTCGTGCTGCGCGCCTTCGACCACGAGCGCGACCTGCATCGTCTGAAGACCTACATCAAGGAGAACTCCCCGGTCCTTGTCGGCGTCGACGCCGGAGCAGACGCGCTCATCGCCGCAGGTCACCGGCCTCATCTGGTGGTGACGTCCGGGGAGGACATCTCCGACAAGGCGCTGCGTTGCGGGGCGGAAGTCGTCGCGCACACCACACCGAGCAAGAGCGGTGCGATCGACCGGCTCGAGCGGCTCGGCGTCACGCACGAGGCGTTCGCGACGAACGGGACGAGCGAGGACGCCGCTCTGCTGCTTGCCCACGTGGGTGGCGCGGAGCTCATCGTGACTGTCGGGTCGCACTCCTCGCTCGTGGAGTTCCTCGACAAGGGTCGCTCGGGGATGGCCAGCTCGTTCCTCACGCGCTCGACGGTCGGATCCAAGCTCGTGGACGCCAAGGCGGTCGCGCCGCTCTACCAGCACCGCTACCGGGGCTGGCTTGTCCTCTTCCTGATGCTCATGGCGGCCGCAGCCGTCCTGACGGCGATCGCCACCACGCCCGTGGGCCAGGACTGGTACGACGACGTGTCGACCTGGGCCGGCGGCGCCTGGGACTGGGCCCGGGAGCAGGCCGCATGAGAAGCCTGCGTCGTCACCTCGTCGCGACGTTCACCGCCTGCCTCACCCTCGCCATCGGGATCGCTCTCGGCTCCGGGCCTCTGCAGGGCGCCAACGGGAACGATGACTTCACGTCGCTCGCGGCGGCGAACGCCGGGCTCCGAGACCAGCTGCGGACAGCCGAGGCTGCCGGCGCCGTCGACGCGACACTTGCCGAAGGTCTCGCTCCGCGGCTCCTCCCGGACCGGCTCACAGGTCGTGGGGTCACCATCTTCGTGCTTCCCGGCGTCAGTGAGTCCTCCGTGAGCGCGATGGGGACAGCCATCCAGCAGGCAGGCGGCTCGGTCGCCGTCGTGGTGACTCTCGACGACGACGTGATCGACGCCAGCAAGAGGACCTATGTCGGCTCGGTCGCCTCGAGCTCGGTGCGCGGCCTCGACCTCGAGGACACCGGATCCGACCAGGCCTTCGCCCAGCTCGGAGTCGTGTTGGCCCGGGCGTACGTCGGAACCGCCAAGAGCCAGGCGTTCGACGACACCGCGATCAAGATCGACTCCGAGCTCCAGGGCGCCAGGCTGGTGACCTTGGGTGCGGAGCCGACCGCCCGCGGCACCAGCGTCGTCGTGCTGGCATCGGGCGACAACGGCGATGCTGCTGTCACCTCAGCGCGCAACGTCATCACCGCCGACCTGCTGAGCACCGTCGTTCCTGCCGCTGAGGCGACGGTGGTGGTCACCCCGGCGACAGGGCGAGACGACGGTGGGCTGCTCGACGTCCTCTCAGACTCCGAGGTGATGGGAAAGGTCCCGGTCTCGACCTCCAACGCGGGGACATCATCGGCCGGGACACTCGTCGGCGTCTACGCCTTATCGGCGGCGTTGTCCGGCTCTCCCGGCGACTTCGGCGTGATCGACGGCAAACCGGTGCTGCCTCGGGGGCTGGCTCCCACCGATCGATGATGGTTGGCTGCCCGGGCGTCGCGTGTGCAGACCTGCGATGTGTTGATAGATTGCAACCCCGTGGACAGGTGGGAGATCCCGCCGCACATTCGAGTTACCGCGGGAGCGTGACGTGGCAGCCTCATCGCCGACCAGGCATCTCTTCGTCACCGGCGGTGTCGCCTCGTCACTGGGCAAGGGCCTCACGGCGTCATCGCTGGGCCGGCTGCTGAAGTCCCGAGGTCTGCGGGTCACGATGCAGAAGCTCGACCCCTATCTCAACGTCGACCCCGGCACGATGAACCCCTTCCAGCACGGGGAGGTGTTCGTCACCGACGACGGGGCGGAGACGGACCTCGACATCGGGCACTACGAGCGCTTCCTGGACGTCAGCCTCGGGGAGCGGGCGAACGTGACCACCGGGCAGGTCTACTCGACGGTGATCGCGAAGGAGCGCCGGGGGGACTACCTCGGCGACACCGTGCAGGTCATCCCACACATCACCAACGAGATCAAGGAACGCGTCCGGGCCATGGCCACCGACGACGTCGACATCGTCATCACCGAGATCGGCGGCACCGTCGGCGACATCGAGTCACTTCCCTTCCTGGAGGCCGCGCGCCAGGTCCGCCACGACGTGGGCCGAGACAACTGCTTCTTCCTGCACGTGTCCCTGGTGCCGTACATCGGTCCCTCCGGCGAGCTCAAGACAAAGCCGACACAGCACTCCGTCGCGGCTCTGCGCTCGATCGGCATCACGCCCGACGCGGTGGTCTGCCGCGCCGACAGGGAGATCCCGACCTCGGTCAAGCGCAAGATCTCGCTGATGTGCGATGTCGACGACGAAGCCGTCGTGGCGGCGGTGGATGCACCGTCCATCTACGACATCCCGAAGGTCTTGCACTCCGAGGGCCTCGACGCGTACGTCGTCAGGCGACTCAACCTGCCGTTCCGCGATGTCGACTGGACCCGCTGGGACCAGCTGCTCCAGCGGGTGCACCGACCCGCCGAGGAGGTGACCGTAGCACTCGTCGGCAAGTACATCGACCTGCCTGACGCGTACCTGTCGGTTGCGGAGGCGCTGCGGGCGGGAGGGTTCGACAACGACTCCCGCGTCAACCTCCGATGGGTCGCCTCCGACACGTGCACGACCCCCGAGGGTGCGGCGGGCATGCTGTCGGACGCCGACGCGGTCTGCGTGCCTGGCGGTTTCGGCGTCCGCGGCATCGAGGGCAAGCTTGGCGCGCTCCGATATGCCCGCGAGCACCAGATCCCGGCGCTCGGCCTGTGCCTCGGCCTGCAGTGCATGGTCATCGAGTTCGCCCGCAACGTGGCCGGGCTCAGCGACGCGGGCTCGACGGAGTTCGACCCGTCGGCCGCCCAGCCGGTCATCGCGACCATGGCCGAGCAGCTCGACATCGTCAAGGGTGACGGAGACATGGGAGGGACCATGCGGCTCGGCCTCTACCCGGCGGACCTCCAGCCGGGGTCGGTGGTCTCCAAGGTCTACGGCTGCGACCGGGTCGAGGAGCGACACCGACATCGCTACGAGGTGAACAACAAGTTCCGTGGCGTGCTCGAGGACGCCGGGCTGGTCTTCTCCGGGCTGTCTCCGGACCGTGAGCTGGTGGAGTGCGTCGAGCTGCCGAGCGACGTCCACCCGTACTACGTCTCCACCCAGGCGCACCCTGAGCTTCGGTCGCGACCGACCCGGCCCCACCCGTTGTTCAGCGGGTTGGTCACCGCGGCGATCGAGCGCCAGCGCGAGCTGCGCCTGCCCGTCGACGAGAGCTCGCTGCGCCGGCTGCCGGCCGAGGTCGACGGCGTGTGATGCAGTAGGTTTCCGGGCACTGGGGTCTCGACACCAGGCGTCGACGCGCGAAGAGTGAGGGACATGAAGGTCGGCATTCCGAGAGAAGTAAAGAACCACGAGTACCGCGTGGCCATCACGCCGGCCGGTGTGCACGAGCTGGCGACCCGCGGTCATGAGGTCTACGTCCAGGCAGGTGCCGGGCTCGGGTCGTCCATTCCCGACGACGACTTCGCCACTGCCGGCGCGACGATCCTCGACACCGCCGCAGACGTCTGGGAGACCGGGGAGCTGGTCCTCAAGGTCAAGGAGCCGGTCGCGGAGGAGTACGACCGGATGCGTGACGGGCAGACGCTCTTCACCTATCTACACCTGGCGGCGTCGCGTGAGTGCACTGACGCGTTACTCGAGAAGCGGGTCACCTCGATCGCGTACGAGACCGTGCAGACCGCCGACCAGGCGCTGCCGCTGCTGGCTCCCATGAGTGAGGTCGCCGGACGGCTGGCACCGCAGGCAGGCGCTTACCACCTGATGCGGCAAGGTGGTGGCCGGGGCATGCTGATGGGTGGCGTCTCCGGGGTGTACGCCGCCAAGACGGTGGTCATCGGCGCCGGCGTGTCCGGCATGAACGCCGCCGCCATCGCCCTGGGCATGCAGGCGGAGGTACTCCTGCTCGACCGCAACATCGAGCGGCTACGCCAGGCGGACCGCATCTATCAGGGCCACCTGCAGACGGTCGCCTCCAACACCTACGAGGTCGAGCGGGCGGTGCTCGATGCCGACCTCGTCATCGGAGCCGTCCTGGTTCCCGGCGCGAAGGCGCCGACGCTGGTCTCCAACGACCTCGTCTCACGGATGAAGCCCGGCTCCGTGCTCGTGGACATCTCCATCGACCAGGGTGGCTGCTTCGAGGACTCGCGTCCCACCACGCATGACGCGCCGACGTACCTGGTGCACAGCTCGGTCTTCTACTGCGTAGCCAACATGCCCGGGGCGGTGCCGCACACGTCGACGTACGCACTGACCAACGTCACGCTGCCGTACGCGGTGGCGATCGCCGACAAGGGCTGGAAGAAGTCGCTGCGCGAGGACCACGCGCTCGCGCTCGGCCTCAACACCCACGCTGGTGAGCTGACGTACGCCCCGGTCGCCCAGGCACACGGCATGGGCTGCCTCAGCCTCGAGGAGGTCCTGACCTGAGCCAGGACGCGGTGGTGGCAGCGGTGCGCACCTATCTCGACCACCTCGTCGTCGAGCGTGGACTGGCTGCCAACACCCTGACGTCGTACCGGCGCGACCTGAGGCGCTACGTGGCGTACCTGGCCGCGGCAGACGTCGACCTGGCGGGCGTCACCGGCACGCACGTGAGCGAGTTCTTGATGCGGCTGCGCGAAGGGGACGCAGGCCATCGGGCGTTGAGCGCGAGCAGCGCCGCGCGGACGCTCGTGGCGGTGCGCGGCTTCCACAGCTTCGTTGTGGAGGAGGGGCTCAGCACTGACAACCCGGCGGCGGCGGTGCGGCCGCCTGCACCTCCACGGCGGTTGCCGAAGGCGATACCGCTCGCGGATGTTGACGCGATGATCGAAGCTGCGGGATCAGCCGGGACATCGCTCGCGCTGAGGGACCGAGCGTTGCTCGAGTTCTTGTACGGCACGGGAGCGCGAGTCTCGGAGGCGGTCGGCCTCGACGTGGACGAGGTCGACTTCGGCGACGACGTGGTTCGGTTGTTCGGCAAAGGAGGTAAGGAGCGCATCGTGCCGATGGGGTCGTACGCTCGCGCGGCCTGCGCACGCTACCTCACCTCCGCGCGACCTGGTCTTGTCTCCGCGGGTAAGGGGAGTGCTGCGGTCTTCTTGAACGCGCGAGGCGGACGGCTGTCGCGGCAGTCGGCCTGGACCGTGCTGCGGACGTCGGCTCGACGAGCCGGACTCGAGGTGGAGGTCTCGCCACACACGTTGCGGCACTCCTTCGCGACCCACCTGCTCGACGGAGGTGCCGATGTGCGGGTGGTGCAAGAGCTGCTCGGGCACGCCTCGGTGACGACGACCCAGATCTACACCCTGGTCACGGTGGACCGCCTCCGCGAGGTGTATGCGACATCGCACCCGCGGGCCCTCGGCTGACGGCCGGATCATCTGCGGTCTCTCTGCACAGAGTTGTCAACAGGCAAAGGCGCACTGTGGACGTTGACCGCACGCGCGTCAACAGATGCGAGCGGTTGCTTGTCGCCCTGACGACGGGGCCCTAGAGTCACAGCGGCGGGTGACATACCGACGTGTAGACAAACCGACGAGAGGCCAGACGTGAGCGAACCCACCTTCTCAGCTCCGCCCAAGAACTCCCAGGTGGCGCGTCCGGCCGACGGTGACGACCCGACCGCGCCACCGGCGCCGGTCTCGCCCTTCGGCACGGGTCAACGGCAGCCCGCGTCGACGGCTGTCACCCCCGACGCCGCGGTCTCGGCTCCCGCGCCGCCCGCAATGGGACCCACCGGCCGTCCGATGCCGGACCTGCCCGACCCGGCGCCCGTGACCGAGCATGGCGGCGCGCTCGTGCTGACGCTCTGCAACCAGAAGGGCGGGGTCGGGAAGACCACGACGGTCATCAACCTAGGGGCCGCGCTCGCCGAGCACGGCCGTAAGGTGCTGCTCGTCGAC
>JACDHG010000143.1 GCA_013821195.1 Propionibacteriales bacterium | reverse complement strand
TCAGGAGCGCACCCTTGAACAGGCCGAACGGTACTTCGGCCATCTCGTCTGTGCTGAGGATCTCTCCGTTGTCTTCCGCCTCGCCCGCGTAGTACTCCTGCCGGTACCGCATACCGGGTTTCGGGTGAGCCGGAACGACGATGCCGGGCAGAGCACCGTCCACCCCGGCTTCGAACGAACCCGCCCGGGTCGTGATCCTGCCGTCCTCGAACTCCGCGGTGTCCTCCCCCAGATACCAGATGTTCCCTCGCTCGTCCTGGGCATACCAGTCCCGGGTGTCCTCGATGAGCAGTCCGTCCTCCGTCACGGTGTCGCGCACCACCCGAGCCGTGACCCCGTTGGCGACTCTCTTGGTCTGCCGTGTCACCACGACCACGACCTCCTGCACAGCGCCCTCGGGGTCGGTCTCGCGATATGTCCACCGGGTCCCCACATGCATGGGCCAGTAGGCGTTGTCGATCTGTGTCGTGAACTGCGCGGGATCGAGAGCGACCGCCTCGTCTCCCCGGGGAAGATCGGCCCCTGGGGGCGCCATCGACATCGACGTCGGTTCGGTTGACGACGCCGCCGTCGAGGTGGGCGACGTCAGATCGGACGACGTGGGGGTCGGGTCAGGTGCCGCCGCCTTCGAGGTTCCACCGATACAGCCGGCAACGACCACCGTCGCGAGAACGACCACGAAAGCCGACATCGACGCGCGCGCCGCAACGTTGACGGTTGGCGCGCCCACTGTCCGGGTGAGGCGGGGCGCGCTCGCTCTACTCGTCGTCCGCGGCGCCATCGTCGTCCGCGGCGCCATCGTCGTCGGCTGAGGAGCTCACCACGTTGAAGCCTTCGTCGAGCTGGACGTCGGTCTCTGAACCGTCGTCGAGGGTCACTTCGACCTCGTAGTAGCTCTCCTCGTCGCCGACCTCGGTCTCGGTGACACGACCCTCGCCCGTGTGCTCCAAGGCCGCCGCCGAGGCCTGCTCCAGCGCCGTACCCGTGATCGGGGACTCGCTGTCGTCGCCGCCGGCAGCGACCGCGACGCCTGCCCCGGTCCCGACGACCGCGATCGTGGCGACCGCCAGCACGGTCCCTTTGGTCTTGCGGTTCATGGGTGTCTCCTCAAGTGAGTTGTGTGGGAGCGGTTCGAGCTCCACTTCAAGACCAAAGCTGTCACAGTCATCCTGAATCCTCGCTGAATGCGGGCATGCCGCCTGCTCGACGCGGAGAGCGGTGGTCGACCTGCACCGTCGGACCGTCTGCTGAGGCGCCCGCGTCCTTGGCGGGCTCTCGTCAGCCAGCCGGTTCGTCGCGCATGATGGTTGCCATGGCGTTCTACCGCGACACGGTCTTCCCTCGGGTCATGAACCTGCTGATGGACAACGAGCAGAACCGCAAGATCCGTGCCCGCGTGTGTGCCGACCTCCAGGGCGACATGGTCGAGCTCGGGTTCGGCACAGGACTGAACCTCCCGCACCTGCCTGCCGCTGTGACTGGGCTGCGAGCGGTGGAGCCCTCCGCGCTGGGCGTCAAGATCGCCCGAGACCGCATTGCCGCCTCATCGATTCCCGTGATGATCGCCGGTCTGGACGGTCAGGCCCTGCCCTTCGAGAACCACTCCGCCGATGCCGTCCTGTGCACCTGGACCCTGTGCACGATCCCCGACGCTGTCGCGGCCCTTCGTGAGGTCCGACGTGTCCTGCGGCCGGGTGGGACGTTTCACTTCGTCGAGCATGGGGCCGCCCCCGAATCGGGTGTACGCCGGTGGCAGGACCGCCTCAACGGCCTCCAGCAGCGGGTCGCCTGCGGCTGCAACCTGAACCGAGACATCCCAGCCCTCATCCGGGCCGGCGGTCTCAACATCGTCCGCCTCGACATCTACTACACGCCCGGTCAGCCCAAGGCCTTCGCCTCGGCGTACGAAGGTGTCGCTGCATGAGCCTCGCTCCCCGGTCAGCGGCGACGGATCGAGGGTGAGATTGGCCGAACCGAGCATGTCGAGGAAGTTCGTGAACTCCGCCTGCCCATCTCCACCCAGTGACGACGAGTCGTCTCAAGATGGAGGTCATCGGCCGGGTTCGGGTTGGTCTGTCGCCGATCTCAGTGTCCCTTCAGGACACGCAGAGATACTGACTAGGTGACGCCACGCCGCACCGCTGTGCTCGTTGGGCTCGCGGCTGCCATCGGCGCCGTGCTCCTCACCGTGCGGTCACCTCCCGCCTTCGTGTTCTCCTGGTTTGCCCACGAGCTCCCGTCGCCGGTCGCGGGAGACCCGGTCCCTCCGATCGTCGAAACGCCCGTCGTGCGTATCGCGGCAGCAGGTGATACGGGAACAGGCGGAGGCGCCGAGCACGCCACTGCCCGACGAATGGTCGCCGAAAGCCGAGAAACCCCCTACGACGCGTTGGTGCTGTTGGGGGACCTTGTCTACGAGACGGGCGACGCAGCGCTCGTCGACCGCGTCGTCGTCGAGCCATTCTCCCCCCTCGTCGATCGTAGCGCCGAGCTGATCCCTGTGCTCGGCAACCACGACTACGAGAGCGGAGAGCAGCAACAAATTCTGGCCACGCTCGGCCGCGAGACCTCCTGGTACGCCGAGCGGGTTGGGCCTGTCCGGGTGCTGGTGCTGGATTCCAACCGCGTCGACGACCCGGAGCAGACACGATGGCTGAGCAACACTCTCGCGACACCCCAGCCGGCCGGGACGTGGACGGTGGCGGCGATGCACCATCCCGCCTACTCAGCGGGCTATCACGGATCCGACCTCACGGTGCGGCAGGCGTGGGGACCGCTTTTCACTGAGTACGACGTGCCCCTGGTCCTGGCCGGGCACGACCACGACTATCAGCGGTCCGTCCCCCAGGACGGGGTGACCTACGTGGTCTCGGGTGGGGGAGCACGACTGCGCCCAACAGGACAGGAGCCCTTCACCGCTGTGAGTGCGTCGGCCCTCCACTATGTGGATCTGTTGTTCTACACCGACCGGATCGTCGGCCGAGCGATCGACCAGCAGGGACTGTTGCTGGATGAGTTCACGATCCGGCGGTAGACCTTGCGCGCGCAGGGTGTGGATCTGCAAAATGCGCCTCTCAGCGGGTTCACAGGCCATGTCGCCATGCTGGGACTGACGCGTCGACCACGAGTCGAAAGGCGATCTCTTGAAGGTGCTGTTGGTGGAGGACGAGCGTCGTTTGGCCGAGACGCTACGTCGAGGGCTGACAGCCGACGGGTTCATGGTCGACGTCGCCCACGATGGAGCCGACGGCTTGTGGCTGGCCAAGTCGAACCCGTACGACGTCGTGGTCCTCGACATCATGATCCCGAAGCTCAACGGGTACGACGTCTGCCGCGCCATGCGCGCAGCGAGTGTGTGGACCCCCGTCCTGATGCTGACTGCCAAGGACGGTGAGCATGACCAGGTCGACGCGTTCGACCTCGGCGCCGACGACTACCTGACCAAGCCGTTCTCGTTCCTGGTCCTGGTGGCCCGGCTGCGGGCCTTGGTGCGTCGAGGCAGGCCGGAGCGACCGACAGTGCTCTACGCCGGTGACCTGAGTCTGGATCCAGCTGCCCACATCGTGACTCGCGCCGACAACACGATCGCGTTGACGCCGCGCGAGTTCGCGGTGCTGCATTTCCTGATCCGCCACAAGGGTGATGTCGTGAGCAAGTCGGAGATACTGCAAGGCGTGTGGGACACCTACTACGACGGTGACGACAACGTCGTCGAGGTATACGTGGGCTATCTGCGCAAGAAGATCGACCAGCCGTTCAACCGCAGCTCGATCCAGACGGTTCGAGGTGCGGGTTACCGGTTGGCGAGCGATGGGGGCTGACCCGGCGGCCGGCCCCCAGCCGACGTCCCGCGGTGGCTGGTGGAGACGGCGGGGCACGGTGCGGGTGCGAACGACCGTGGCAGCAACCCTCGTCGTCGCGGTGATCCTCGCCGTGGCAGGGGTCGCGTTCGTCGTCATCCAGCAGCATCAGCTGGAGTCCGCGCTCGAGGGCATCGCCGCCCAACAGGTGGCCGACTCCGCAACGCAGATCACCCAGACGGGAGTCGACTCGGTTGACCTCAGCGGCTCCGGGAGTGGCGAGCAGGCGCTCGTGCAGGTCGTCACCCGGGACGGGCGTGTGCTCACGTCCAGCCCTTCCGTCGAGGGAGAACCGCCCGTGGTCGACGATCGACCGGCACCGGGAGCTCTCACGACAACCACGGTCGACTCCCTGGCCATCGGGGAGCACGAGCCGTACGTCGTCGTCGCCCGTGGGGTCACTGCCGATGGCAGAGATCTCGTTGTCATAGCGGCCCAGAGCCTGGAGACCGCCCAGCGGGCTACGTCGGTCGTGATCGGGCTGGTGGCGATCGGCTACCCGGCTCTGCTGCTGCTCGTCGCGGCCATCGCCTACTGGCTCACCGGTCGAGCCTTGGCCCCGGTCGAGGCTATCCAGCGACGCGTCGCCGTCATCTCCGCCACCGACCTCCACGCGCGCGTGCCCGTCCCTGACTCCGAGGACGAGATCAGCGCCCTGGCGACCACGATGAACGCCATGCTCTTGCGCCTACAGACAGCGGGCGATGCTCAGCGACGGTTCGTGGCCGACGCGTCTCACGAGCTGCGCAGCCCATTGACGAGCATCCGAGCGTCCCACGAGATCGCCCGAGCGCACGCTGATGAGGCTGACTGGTCCATCATCAGCACCGACGTGCTGGCCGAGTTGGACCGCCTTGATCGCCTCGTCTCAGATCTGTTGCTGTTGGCTCGCGTCGACGAACACGGTCTCATCGTGCAGTGTCATGACGTGGACGTCGACGACCTCCTGCTCGACGAGGCGCAGCGCCTCCGGCGTCATACGGAACTGGAGATCAACCTCCGAGTGACACCTGTCCGCGTGACGGGGGATCGCCACCAGTTGGCGCGTTGCCTGCGAAATCTCACCGAGAATGCCGCACGCCATGCTCATGCGAGCATCACGCTCGAGCTGTCCAGCTCGTCAGTGACGGTCTCCGTGCACGTGTCTGACGACGGACCCGGGATCCCCGTGGCCGACCATGAACGCGTCTTCGAACGCTTCGTCAGACTCGACCCCAGCCGCGACCGCGCAGATGGCGGCGCGGGCCTCGGTCTCGCGATAGCCCGCGACATCGCCCGCGCCCACCACGGCGACCTGAAGGTCTGTCCCAGTGACACCGGCGCACACCTCATGTTGTCGTTGCCGCGCGAGGCCGCTGCCAAGACAACCAGCACCGTTCGGTGAGCACAGGGTGGCGGCTCGACCCCCAGCGCGGTGAGGCTGAGATCGACCTTCGATCGGATCGTCGCCGGCTCTCAGCACAACTCAGGCTCGCCACAGGTACCACGAGGCACTGTTGTCTCAACAGATCGCACCAAGCGATCCGACCGAAGGAGACACCATGGACAAGCGAAATCGCTATCTTGCGCTCGCCGGGTCTACCGCACTGATCGCGGCACTCGGGGTGGGCGGCGCGATGACCGCGCAAGCAGACACCGGTACGACGCCTGACAGTGGCCAGTCGGAGGAAGGGGAGATGTCGGACGGCCCGAACGTCGGCCCCGACGCTGACGCCAATGAGCCAGGGCACCAGGACGCCGACGAGTCGGGTGAGGAAACGGAGACGGGCCCCGACACCGACACCAACACCGGCCCCGATGCCGACCCCAGTGAGCCGGGTCACCAGGATGCCGTCGACGACGACGCCGCCGAGTGATCGACTGCACCAGCAGACAGCTGGGTGCAGGCCGTCAGCGACCAGCGCACCAGAGCCGATCTTGCGGCCCACCCCGGATCCGGTAGAGCGCGACGTCGCGGCCGACGCCTGCTGACTTCACGCGTCGCCGGATGAGGCGGGACCAACCCGCTGCCTCCGTCCGCTCAACGTGCGAGGGAACGGGATACCAGACATATGTCTTGAATGTGCTCGCGCAGTATGCTTGTCGGTATGGCTGACGTGACAACGATCAAGGTGCCTCGAGCACTCCGGGAACGAATTGCCCAGGATGCCTCCCGACGAGGAGTCACAGCGGCGTCGCTGATCAGCGAGCTCTTGGATCGATATGAGCGCGACCAACGACTTGCCGCAGTGGGTGAGGCGTATGCGGCCGGCGCAGATGCTGGCTACGCCGATGACCTAGCTGCGTGGGACGAAGTCTCCGCCGACGGACTACCGGAGTGAGGCTGCCGCTTCGACGGAGCTCGATTGTCTGGGTCGATCTCAGTCCGACGCGAGGCCGCGAGCAGGCCGGGTCACGGCCCGCCGTCGTCATCTCCAGCCAGGGGTACTTGGCCAACGTTCCAGAACTGCTGATCATCGTGCCCGTCACGACAACTGACCGCGGCTGGCCACACCATGTCCCGGTCGAGGGGCCTGAGGTCGACCTGCCGAGGCCGAGCTTCGCGATGACCGAGCAGCCCCGCACGATCGCCCGCTCCCGAATCACCGGTGGTGCGGGGGCAGCCGGTGACACGACGATGGCCCTGATCGACCGGTGGTTGCGCGACTTCACCGAACCGTGACACTGGTCGTCCGCACGGATGCGGCAGCAACTCCCTCTCGGCTGCGTCTGCACTCGCAGTTGTACTCGGAGAACGCGACAGGTCACCCTGGTTGTCGAGATGATGCCCCCGTCCACAACGAGCCCGCCGTCGCAGGTCCCGAATCCCGGAACGCATTTCTTCCTAGTGCTTCTCGTTGTTAGTTCTTCGGGGGCCTGATCCAGGCGGTGGGGTCGCCGAGGCAGCCGCCGCAGGCGGTGTCGAGTGCGTCCTCGGGGCTCCCCCGCGGTACCCCCCCCGGTGGGCAGGACGCTCGGTGGGTAGGCGTGGTGGCTGACTCGGTAGAGCCCGAG
>JACDHG010000007.1 GCA_013821195.1 Propionibacteriales bacterium | reverse complement strand
GCCTCGAGTGATCAGGCTCCGCCCGGCAGCCATACACCTCGGCCGCTTTGCAGCTTCACCTCGCGCCACAGTCGGGCACTGACTCGCGCGAAGTTCTGCGGGAACGTGTCCGACCAGTAGATGCGACTGACGCCCATCCCCAGTCCGCGGACGTGATCCTCTCGAACCTTCTCGAGCCAAATGACCTTCTGAGCCGTCACAAGCTCGCCGCGGTCGTTGAGCTGGTCCTGGTACTTCAGCTTGCCGTCGCATTCGAACAGATGGTTGAGGCTCGGGGAGTAGAGATCGCCCTCTGCTTGTCTACCGTTGGGAAACCGAATGACGTACTGCGGCTCCAGGTCGGTGATACCCATGTCGTGGAGCAGGACCCTGCCAAGCGTCTCGATCGGTGTCTGTGCGCGACCATCCGCGAACCGAGCAACCGCCCTGATTGTCGGAGCGCGAGGCTCGGTCCCGAGCGCTTGGGCGCGCAGGATCAGCTCTCGAGGGTCGGCCCCGGCAGCCAGTGCAGAGTCAGCCGTCACCAGCCCAGAGCGGTAGCCGTACTCGCGGCTCATGTCCATCGTCGTTCGGAGCGGGTCAGTGACTCGCGCCCCATCCACCTCGACGATGTGGCATGGATCCAGCTCAGCCAGATGGTGCTTGACCTGAGCCTGAACTCTGCTGGATCGGCCCTGTCTGTCTCGCGTGAGGTGGCTCAGCCCATCGTCGACGTCGTACACGGAGAGCCCCTGAACGCGGGCACCCGACGTGTGACTGAGCACTGCGTCCTCGGCGCAGACCAGCAGCGCGGCATGATCTCTCAGAATGAGTTGCTGCGCCGAGGACAACAGTTGCCTGAGGCCGTTCTCGAAGTAGACGCCGTAGCGAACGCGCACCCAAGATCCGCCGGGGCGCGTTAGCGCGTCGAACTCCCGACTGGTGCAGCCGGCGGACAGCGCCTGGCGACGCAGAAACAATCCGTGTTGGCTGGCGGCCACTGCCCGCAATCCCGATCTCATCTTGCCGACTTTGCCCGTGGCCAGTCGGCCGTGCCAAGGCGAGGTCTGCAGGCTGTGGAAAGGGACCTGCTATCGCATTGCCTGTGGACGGAGTGCGTATAGGGAGGTGATCTGGAAGGAACGAGGCGGCTTCCCCACGGGTCAGGGCGCGTCGAACATGAGGACGCCAACGAGTCGAGGACGACATCGCAAACTCATTGTCTACACCTCAGGTTTGCGATGTGCACCAGCCAACTGGACTGTTTGCATCGCAAATCCAGGGGGTTGATTACATCGCAAAATCCAGGGGTGATAGGGAGGGCTCAGGCCGACAAGGTGGTGCCGGCGGAGCGGAGGTTCTCGCAGGCCTCGACGACGCGCGTCGCCATCCCGGCCTCGGCGGCCTTGCCGTATGAGCGCGGGTCGTAGACCTTCTTGTCGCCGACCTCGCCGTCGACCTTGAGGACGCCCGCGTAGTGGGTCAGCATGTGGTCGACGATCGGCCGGGTGAAGGAGTACTGCGTGTCGGTGTCGACGTTCATCTTGACGACGCCGTAGTCCAGGGCCGACCGGATCTCCTCGATGGTCGACCCCGACCCGCCGTGGAAGACGAGGTCGAACGGCTTCGCGTCGTCGCCGAGGCCGTGCTCCTTCGCCACCGCCGCCTGTGCGGCCTCGAGGATCTCGGGGCGCAGCTTCACGTTGCCTGGCTTGTAGACGCCGTGGACGTTGCCGAAGGTCAGCGCCGTCAGGTAGCGGCCGTCCTCCCCGAGGCCCAGCGCCTCGGCCAGTCTCAACGCGTCATCAGGCGTCGTGTAGAGCTTGTCGTCCATGTCGCCGACGATGCCGTCCTCCTCGCCGCCCACCACGCCGATCTCGATCTCGAGGACCACCTTCGCCGCAGCCGCGTCGGCGAGCAGCTCCTTGGCGATGGACAGGTTCTCCTCCAGTGGCACGGCTGAGCCGTCCCACATGTGGGACTGGAAGACGGGCATGCCCCCCGCGGAGACCCGCTCTCTCGACTCGGCAAGCAGTGGTCGCACGAACGCGTCGAGCCTGTCCTTCGGGCAGTGGTCCGTGTGCATCGCTACGTTGACCGGGTAGCTCTTGGCAGCCTCGACGGCGAAGGCGGCGAAGGCCAGTGACCCCGCAACCATGTCCTTGATGGAGGCACCGGACAGGAACTCGGCACCTCCGGTCGACACCTGCACGATGCCGTCGCTGCCGGCCTCCGCGAAGCCGCGCATCGCGGCGTGGAGAGTCTGCGACGACGTCACGTTGATGGCGGGGTAGGCGAAGCGGCCCTCCTTCGCCTTGTCGAGCATGGCGGCGTACACGTCGGGGGTGGCGATGGGCATGGGAACTCCGTCTCGGTCTTCATCGGTGGCGGTGCCGTGACCCAGTATCCCGTGATGGGAAGGGTCCTGTCACAGCGGCCGACAACCGGGTGGTCACTCCGGCAGTCCAGCCGGGACGGCGTGCTGGCGCACCCAGGTGTGCATCGCGATCGCAGCAGCCGCGCCCGCGTTGATCGAACGGGTGGAGCCGAACTGGGCGATCGACAGAGTCAGGTCGCAGGCTCCGCGCATGGACTGGCTCAGCCCAGGACCCTCCTGACCGAAGACGAGCACACATCGGCTTGGCAGCATCGCGGTCTCCAGCGCGACCGCGCCGGGCAGGTTGTCGACTCCGAGCAGGGGCAGCCGCCCCACCGCCGCCCAGTCGGCCAGGGCATCGACGGTGTCGTGGTGGCGCACGTGTTGGTAGCGGTCGGTCACCATGGCGCCGCGGCGGTTCCACCGTTTCCTGCCGACGATGTGCACCTCTGCGGCGAGAAACGCGTTGGAAGTGCGTACCACCGAGCCGATGTTGAAGTCGTGCTGCCAGTTCTCGATCGCCACGTGGAAACCGTGGCGTCTCGTGTCGAGGTCAGCCACGATCGAGTCGAGCCGCCAGTAGCGGTAGCGGTCCGCCACGTTGCGCCGATCACCCTGCTCGAGCAGGTCCGGGTCGAAGCGCGGGTCATCCGGTCGGATGCCCCGCCACGGACCCACCCCGACGTCATACCGGCTGTCCGGTTCTGTCGTTCTCTCCACCTGGGTCACCCTAACGGCGGCTGCCGACGGGCCGGTTACGCTCGTGGCGTGATGTCCGAGCTGCAGAGCGTCCTCCTCCTCGGTGGGCTGCTCGATCCGCAGACCCTGATCGACCAGTTCGGGAGGTATGCACTGTGGGGGGCGGTGCTCGTGATCTTCATCGAGTGCTGGCTGTTCCCGTTCCTGCCCGGCGACTCCCTGCTGTTCTTCGTCGGTCTGCTCATCGCGCAGCAGGACCAGATCGGGGTTCCGCTGTGGTTGGCGTGCCTGCTGCTCACCGTCTCGGCGATCGCGAGCAACGTGGTCGGGTACGGCGTCGGCGCCAAACTCGGGCCGGCGGTCTTCAACAAGCCGGACTCGCGCTTCTTCAAGCAGCAGCACGTCGACAAGACGTTCGCGTTCTTCGACAAGTACGGCAACCGCGCCATCGTGCTCGGGCGCTTCGTGCCGATCGTGCGCACGTTCATCACGCTGGCGGCAGGTGTCGGGCACATGCCGTTTCGACGCTATCTGACCTACTCGGCGATCGGTGGCTTCCTGTGGGCGACCGGGGTGACGGTGCTCGGCTACTGGCTCGGGCAGGTGGACTTCCTGGCTCGCCACATCGACCTCGTGCTGCTCGGGCTCGTGGGTCTGTCCGTCGTCCCGATTGCGTGGGAGGCGTCACGGGCCCGCTCGACCCGACGCGACGAGCGGTATGACGAGGAGCACGAGCGCGAGCAGGTGCTCCGCGAGGACGTCGCCGACCCCGACTGACCCAGTCCGCAGGTGGCGCTCAGCGGAGCGCTCCGCACGCCACCAGTCAGGGCAGGGGGGGAGGCAGCGGGGCTTGGGGGTCACAGTCGGCGAGGAACCCGCGGCAGCGCTGCGCCTCGTCGCGGTCACCGATCCGTTCGGACGCGTCGGCCAAGGCGGCCAGACAGCGCAGGAACCCGCGGTTCGGCTCGTGCGACCACGGCACCGGGCCGTGACCCTTCCAGCCGCTGCGACGTAGCGCATCGAGCCCCCGGTGGTAGCCGACGCGCGCGTAGGCGTACCCCTCCAGGTCGCGTCCGTCTGCCAGTGCCGTCTCGGCCAGCGCGGCCCAGGCGAGAGGGGAGGCGGGGTTGGCCGTGGCCACCGACTCGGGGCTGGTGCCCGCGGCCAGGTGGCCGGCGGCGTCGTCGCCGGGAAGCAGCGTGGGCGGCGGGCCGCCGAGGAGGTCGTCGAACGTCATTGGGCCATCTTGCCCCCAGGCACCCTGGCGTCATACGTGGGTCGCCTTCGTGGGCCTAGGTCGCAGCCCGACCGGCAGCCCGTCCGGGCCGGTCGGGCTGCCGGGCCAAGACGTGTGGACACCGCAGGCCCCCGGTCCGCATCGCAGATTCGCCATGTCAACCATGCAACTGGCTTGTTTACAGCGCAAACCGCCCGGGGCGACGAGCGCACCCCCGACAAGAGCGTGGCGACGGAATCGTCCCCTGCGTCGATTCCGAAGCCACGCTCGTGCGATCCGATTGTGCCCTGTCAGAGCGCCGAGCGGTGGCACGAAGCGGTCAGTGGCCCTAACCTGCCAGGGATGAGCGACAGTTCCGACCGAGGACCGCTGGGGGCTCTCGGCATCGACGAGAGCAGCGAGCGCGTCTACCGCTTCATCCTGCGCAACCCTGGGTGCACGCTCCTACACCTCTGCGACCGACTCGGTGTTCCGACCGAGACGGCTCGACTCGATCTGGCCCCCCTCGTCGAGCGCAGGTTGGTGCGGCGGACAGCCGGCGACGCCTTCTCGGCGGACGTGCCGGAGGTCGCGCTCGGGCGGTTGCTCAGCCGGGAGGCGCGCAGACTCAGCGGGCTCGAGGAGGCATTGTCCACCGCTGAGGCGCAGATACAGGTGTATGCCGCCGAGCACCTTGTCGGCCAGCGTCCGGACCGGCAGCCGGTCTCTGTCGACCACATCGCGCTCGCGGACTTTGCTGACCTGATGGTGACGCTGGTCGAGAGCGGCTCGGGGGAGCTGCTGTTCCTGCGACCGGACCAGTGGTATCTGCCAACGGGGAAGCGGATGGATGTGGCTGTCACCAAGGCGATGGCTGCCGGTCGACGGTCGAGAGTCATCTACCCGGCCCAGATCCTCGAGACAAGCTCGGACTCGGTGCGCGGTCGTATCCGAGCCGGTGAGCGCGTCAAGGTGGTGCCGCGGGTGGCGACCCGGATGGCGGTCTTCGGGTCGGAAGCCGCCATCCTGCCGAAGCAGTGGGGGGAGAACAGCGGAGCCCGCCTCCTCATCCGGGAGCCGGCGATCGTCGCCTGCTGCATCGCGTACTTCGACGAGCTGTGGAGCCACGCGGTCATGGTCTCCGGCTGGCACAAGGACGCCGATGGCGGGCCGCAGCAGGCCCTGATCGAGATGTTGGCGAGTGGTGCCAAGGATGAGCAGATCGCCCGTGCCCTGGGAGTCTCGCTGCGGACCGTGCGGCGACGAGTCGCCTTCTTGCTGGCCGACCTCGGCGTCGACTCGCGGTTCCAAGCCGGCATGGAGTCGGTACGTCGAGGGTGGCTCTGACCGTCGATCGGTCGATCGGTCGATGGTGGTGGCTACTCGGCAAGCGTCTCTTGGGCCGGCGTCGGGAGACGCATGGCGAATGCGTCCGGCTGCAGCCGCCACTCCCGTGACGTGATCGGCCCCGCCAGCTCGCCGTCGGCATTGCACCAGAACCCGTCCCCGCTGACCGAGACGCGGCGCGCCCTGACGGTCCGTACGTCGTGCCGCTCCTCATGGGTGCCACGCTTGAGGTGGACGCCGTACAGGAAACGGTCCCGACGTTTCACCGAGAACGACACCAAGACGTCGATCGAGCCGTCAGTCGGATCGGCATGCGGGCTGAGCTTCGTACCTCCGCCGATGTTCGGGCCGTTAGCGATGCCGACCTGAAAGACGCGGCGGTGGCCGTCCGCGAGCACGGTGTCGTCGGCCACGACGCGCATCCGGTGCCCCCGAGACTTGAAGCCGGCCTTCGCGGCCCCGACGACGTACCCCAGCTTGCCGAGCCACTTCCAGGGCGCCGCCTCGCGCCCAGCCTCGGCGCCGACGCCGACGTGGACGGCGTTCACGACGATGCCTCCCTCACCGTCGACCAAGACGTCGACCTTGGTGGTCCGGCCGTCCACGATCACCGCTGCTGCCTCGGCCGGGAGCAGCGGGATGTCCACTCCCCGTGCGAAGTCGTTCCCAGTGCCGAGGGGGATGAGACCGAGGGTGGGACTGCTGAGGTCGCCGTTGTCGGACAACGCGCGGATCACCGCGTGCAGGCTCCCGTCGCCGCCGGCGACCACCACGTCGCGTCCGTCACGACCGGCGAGGACACGGTGCAGCTGGTGGGCGTCAGTGGTCGCGGCCACCTTGACGTCCGCGTGCTCGCGCAGCACGGCGAGCGCTTCGTCGACCGCCGTCTCGTCGTTCGTGCCCGCCTCGGCGTTGGTCACGAGCAGGATCCGTTCCACGGCCGAACTCTAGAGGACGGCGACTCAGGCAGCTCGTACGGAGGCGGCTCCTCCGCGCACCGGCCCCGCCAGGGCTGAGATGGAACGCTTGCTGCGCAGCGCCGGAGGAGTTCAAGACGGTCGCTCCGCTAGCATTCAGCCGCAAGAGCCCTGGCTGTTGCACGCAGTCGGGGTTTCGGCGTTCGTGCCCGCGCGGCACGGGTGGCCCCAGGTGTGCGAGAGGTACGAGGAGACGGTGCTGCACATGCCCGCGATCGTGATCGTCGGAGCCCAGTGGGGCGACGAAGGCAAAGGCAAGGCGACCGACCTGCTCGGCAGCCGGGTCGACTACGTCGTCAAGTTCAACGGTGGCAACAATGCCGGCCACACGGTCGTCGTCGGCGACGAGACGTATGCCCTCCACCTGTTGCCCAGTGGCATCCTGACACCCGGTTGCACGCCGGTGATCGGCAACGGCGTCGTGGTCGACCTCGGCGTCCTGGTCGAGGAGCTCGACGCTCTGGATGCCCGCGGCATCGACACGTCCGCGCTCATTGTCAGTGCCAACGCCCATCTCATCTGCGAATACCATCGCACGCTCGACAAGGTGGCCGAGCGGTTCCTCGGCTCCCGCAGGATCGGCACGACAGGTCGAGGCATCGGGCCGGCGTACGCCGACAAGATGAACCGGATCGGTGTGCGGGTCCAGGACGTCTTCGACGAGAACATCCTGCGTCAGAAGGTCGAGGGGGCCCTGGACCTCAAGAACCAGATCCTCGCCAAGATCTACAACCGGCGCGCCATCGAGGTCGACCAGATCGTCGCGGAGCTGCTCGAGCACCGGGACAGGCTGGCTCCGATGGTGGCCGACGCCGGGCTCGTGCTCAACGAGGCGCTCGATCGTGGCGAGACGGTGCTGCTCGAGGCCGGCCAGGCGACCCTGCTGGACGTCGACCACGGGACCTACCCGTTCGTGACGTCGTCGTCGGCGACCTCGGGGGGAGCCTGCACGGGCTCGGGGATCCCACCGACTCGGATCGACCGCGTCATCGCGATCGTCAAGGCCTACACGACGCGCGTCGGGGAGGGCCCCTTCCCGACGGAGCTTCTTGACGACAGTGGCGAGCTCCTGCGCGAGACGGGCCGGGAGTACGGCACCACGACGGGTCGCCCGCGCCGTTGCGGCTGGTTCGACGCCGTCATCGCCCGGTACGCCGCCCGGGTCAACGGTGTCACCGACTTCGTGGTCACCAAGCTCGACGTCCTGACCGGCCTCGACACGATTCCGGTCTGCGTCGCGTATGACGTCGACGGCGTACGCCACGACGAGATGCCGGTCAGCCAGACCGACTTCCACCACGCCAGACCGATCTACGAGCAGCTGCCGGGTTGGCGGGAGGACATCTCCGCGGCCCGGACACTCGACGACCTGCCGGCGAACGCCCGCGCCTATGTGACCTCGGTCGAGGAGATGTCGGGTGCCCGAGTGTCGGCGGTCGGGGTCGGCCCGGGGCGCAGCGAGACGGCGGTCATCCACGACCTGGTCTGAAGCGCGCCGCACCGCTGGCCCCCTGGGTTTGCCATGTTCACACGCCTGATGGACTGTAAGCATCGCAATCCCGCACTGCAGACTGGGCGGTTGCAATGTTTACATCGCAAACCAGCTGTCCACACCCCAGACCTGCGATGTAAACAGCCCAACTGGCCTGTCAACATCGCAAACCCCCGGAAGCGGAGGGGGGCGGAGCGTGGGCGCTGACGATCGGTAGGGTCGGGGCCTGTGCGGGTGTTGCTGATCGGGGCGGGCGGGCGTGAGCACGCACTCGCGACCGCCCTCGCACGGGACCGCGAGGTCGAGACGCTGTATGCCGCACCCGGCAACCCCGGCATCGGACAGGTCGCCGCGCTGCACCCCGTCGATCCGCTCGACGGGCAGGCGGTATGTCGGCTGGCCACCGAGCTCGGCGCCGACCTCGTCGTCATCGGACCCGAGGCCCCGCTCGTCGCAGGAGTCGCCGACTACGTACGTGCGGCAGGTATCGCCTGCTTCGGCCCAGGGCGAGCGGCGGCCATGATCGAGGGTTCCAAGGCATTCGCCAAAGACGTGATGTCCGCAGCCGAGATCCCGACAGCCCGCGCGCACCCGTGCGAGTCCGCTGAGGAGGCCGCCGCCGCCCTCGACACGTTCGGTCCGCCGTACGTCGTCAAGGCCGACGGACTCGCAGCCGGCAAGGGGGTAGTCGTCACCCGCGACCGGGACGTCGCCGTCGCCCACGCCGCGCGCTGTGAGCGCGTCATTATCGAGGAGTTCCTCGACGGGCCCGAGGTCTCGGTCTTTGCTATCTGCGACGGGGAGACCGTCCTGCCGATGCAGCCCGCCCAGGACTTCAAACGGCTGCTAGACGCGGACCAGGGCCCGAACACCGGAGGCATGGGTGCCTACACCCCCCTGCCGTGGGCGCCAGCGGGACTCCTCGACGAGGTGGAGGCGCGGGTGCTGCGGCCGGCGATCGGCGAGCTCGCCCGCCGAGGCAGCCCCTTTGTCGGACTGCTGTACGCCGGCCTGGCGCTGACGACCGGAGGCTTGCAGGTGGTGGAGTTCAACGCCCGCTTCGGCGACCCCGAGACGCAGGCCCTGCTGCCCTTGCTCGAGAGCCCGCTCGGCCAGGTGCTCCTCGCCGCGGCGACAGGCCGCCTTCACGAGATCCCCCCGCTGCGCTGGCAGACGGCCGCGTCGGTGGCCGTGGTGCTGGCCGCTGCCGGTTACCCGGAGTCACCACGCATGGGCGACGTCATCACCGGCATCGACCGCGCCGAGAGCGTCGACGGCGTCCACGTCGCCCACGCCGGTACGACGACCGGGCCGGACGGCCTTACCACCGCCGGCGGCCGGGTGCTTGCCGTCACCGGGCAGGCACCTGACCTGGCGGCAGCGCGAGCCCTGACCTATCAGGGTGTCGGGGCGATCTCCTTCGACGGTGCCCAGCACCGGAACGACATCGCTGCGCACGCCACCGAGCCCATCCGTCCGCTCGGCTGACGGCACGCAGGATCTTACGATTCGTCCGGGCGGGTCGTGCAGCAACTCCGCGCATCTAGCCGGACGAACCGCGTGGTGGGAGGCAACACTGCGACTGACCCGGGGTCGGTGTGAGGGATACTGGATGCCGTGACCATCCCCAACGTGCTCGCCTCCCGCTACGCCTCACCGGCCATGCAGGAGCTGTGGTCGGCGAAGCACAAGGTGATCACGGAGCGCCGACTCTGGGTTGCTGTCCTCCAAGCCCAACGAGAGCTGGGGGTCGACGTGCCCGAGGGCGTCGTCGAGGACTACCAGCGCGTCATCGAGCACGTCGACCTCGCCTCGATCGCCGAGCGCGAGCGGCGTACGCGCCACGACGTGAAGGCGAGGATCGAGGAGTTCTGCGCGCTCGGCGGCCACGAGCACATCCACAAAGGCATGACGAGCCGCGACCTGACCGAGAACGTCGAGCAGCTGCAGATCCGCAGCTCCCTGGTGCTGGTCCGGGTCCGGATGGTGGCCGCCATCGCCCGACTCGGTGAGCGAGCGGCCGAGCATCGCAGCCTGGTGATGACGGGGCGGTCGCACAACGTCGCGGCCCAGGCCACCACGCTCGGCAAACGGTTCGCCACGATCGCTGAGGAGATGCTCGCCGCCCTGCAGCGGCTCGACGAGCTGATCGCCCGCTACCCGTTGCGCGGCCTCAAGGGCCCGGTCGGCACGTCGCAGGACCAGCTCGGCCTGCTCGACGGCGACGTGAGGCGGCTTGCCGACCTCGAGCAGCAGGTCGCCCGCCACCTCGGTTTCGACGACGTCCTCACCAGCGTCGGCCAGGTCTACCCGCGTTCGCTCGATTTCGATGCCGTCGCCGCACTCGTCCAGGCTGTCGCCGGTCCCAGCAACCTCGCCACCACGATCCGCCTGATGGCGGGCATCGAGCTCGTCACCGAGGGGTTCCAGCCCGGTCAGGTGGGTTCGAGCGCGATGCCGCACAAGATGAACACGCGATCCTGCGAACGCGTCAACGGGCTCGCCGTGGTCCTGCGGGGATATCTCTCGATGGTCGGTGAGCTCTCCGGTGCTCAGTGGAACGAGGGCGACGTGTCGTGCAGTGTGGTGCGCCGGGTCGCTCTGCCGGATGCGTTCTTCGCCGCTGACGGTCTCTTCGAGACCTTCTTGACCCTGCTCGACGAGTTCGGAGCCTTCCCGGCGGTGGTGCAGCGCGAGCTCGACCGCTACCTGCCGTTCCTCACCACGACGAAGATCCTGATGGCTGCGGTACGTCGAGGCGTCGGTCGCGAGACCGCCCACGAGGCGATCAAGCAGCACGCCGTCACGGTGGCGCTCGAGATGCGTGAGAAGGGCGCCGACCGCAACGACCTGCTCGACCGGCTGGCAGCCGACGACCGTCTCGGCCTCACTGCATCCGACCTGGCGGCGTTGGTGGCGGAGCCGCTGACATTCGTCGGTGCCGCCCCCTCCCAGGTCGATGACGTCGTACGTCGTGTGGAGGCCCTCGTCGCCGCAGACCCCGAGGCCGCCGGCTACCGTCCTGGCGCAATCCTCTGACGTGCCCCCAGCCGCCTGCCACGGTCCGACGCGCTCCGCCGTCGGGGACGCCAGCCCTAGCCGGCGGGCTGGTCGCTGGTGATCAGATAGGAGTCTCCCGCTGGCTTCAACGTCAGCAGCTTCGTCTCCTCGGACGTGCTCCCGTCGGTTCTCGTGTAGGTGATCTGGTAGGTGACGGTGTTCCCGTCTATGTCGACGCTGCCGAGCTCCACTGACTCGATGGTCCCCCAGAAGCCGTCGTACGAACCTCGCCCGAGCTCTTGCCGGTAGGAAGGCGCGAGCATGCTCCAACCGGCATCGAGGTTGCCGGGGACGGTGGCGAAGTACGACTCGGTGAAGGCCTCCGAGTCACCGGAGGGCGGAACTACCGGGTCGGTCGTCGGGTCCTCGGAGATCGAGGTGGTCGGGTCCTCGGAGATCGAGGTGGTCGGGTCCTCGGAGATCGAGGTGGTCGGGTCCTCCGCAGAGGTGGGTTCGTCGCCTTCAGTTGTGGTGTCGGGCTCGTTGGTGCTGGGGCTGCCGGTGTCCTGCGGTGACTGCCCCTCGGCGGTGTTCTCTCCAGCGTCAGTCGATGAGTTCGACGAGGTCGGGTCGGTCTCGTCGTCCGCCCCGAGACCTACCGTGTTCCAGAGCAGGGCGCCAGCACCGACCAGCACGAACAGCCCCAGCGCCACCATCGCCACGCGACCAAGGCGGCCGCGCTCACGCGGGGGTGGCGGTTCGTCGGCAGCTCCCTCGTCGGACCAGCCGCCCACCGGAGCAGGCACCGCGACGGGCTTCTCGTAGTCCGGCTCGACCGACTCCTGGCGGGGGTGCTCGAGGGAGGTCGTCGGGTCGGGCCGCTCGGGGGCACCAGGCGAGGCGGCCACGACCGCTGCGGCGCCCCGGGAGGTCCTCGTCGCCCTCCCCTCCTGCTCGACCGCACGCAGATCTGCCAGCACCTCGGCGATCGTCGCGCGCCGACTCGCGTCGGGCTCCAACATGCCCGCGAGCACGCCGGTGAGCGGGCCAGCGTGTGTTGGAGGTGGCAGCGGCTCGCGCGTGATGATGCTCAGCATCGCCAACGGGTTGGACTGGGGCTCGTACGGCGGCCCGCCCTCGGTGGCGGTGTAGAGGGTGATCCCGAGGGCCCAGACGTCGGAGGCGAAGGACGGGTCCTCGCCGCGAGCGAGCTCGGGCGAGAAGAAGCCGGGCGTGCCGGTGACCATGCCGGTCTGGGTCAGCTGCGCGTCCTGCTGGCCGCGCGCGATCCCGAAGTCGCTGAGCTTCGCCGCGTCGCCCTCGCCGACCAGGATGTTGCCAGGCTTGATGTCACGGTGCACGATCCCCCGCGAGTGGGCGCTGCTGAGTGCTTCTGCGACCTGGGCACCGATGTGCCCCACGCGCTCGGGTGCCAGCCTGCCCTCCGAGGCGAGCAGCTCCGACAGGGTCTGGGACGGGACGTACTCCATCACCAGCCAGGTCGTCCCGTCGTGCTCGACGACGTCGTAGATCGAGACCGCGTTCTTGTGGTTGAGTGCGGCCGCGAGGCGAGCCTCACGCATGGCGCGCGCCGTGTCGTCAGGGGACTCCCCAGGCAGGGAGCCGATCTGCTTCACCGCGACCTGGCGGTGCAGGGTCTCGTCGGTGCACAGCCACACCGTGCCCATGCCGCCCTTGCCGACGGCGCGCACGACGCGGTACCGGCCTGCAATGAAGTCGGGCTGCATCAAGACAGTTCTACCCACTCCCGCGAGAATTAACCATTCCGGCCTCGGGTGGCCCCCGCTCCTCCGCCTTGCGATGCTCCACCTGGACCAACGCAACCGGCAAACGGTTCAGGAGAGACACCACTAGATTGAGCCCATGCCGACAGCTGCCAGCAACAAGCGAACCTCTGCCACCCCCCACCAGGTCTGGGCCGTCCTGAGCGACGGCTACCGGTACTCCGAATGGGTCCAGGGCACCAAGGAGATCAGGGACGTCGATGAGGGGTGGCCGTCTGCTGGAACGTCGATTCACTACACGGCAGGAATCGGTCCGATCACCCACGAGGACACGACGACGTCCCGGGAGTGCATCCCCCTGCAGCTGCTCGAGCTCGAGGCTCATGCCTGGCCTGCGGGTACCGCCCGCGTGGGTCTCAGGGTCAGTCCCTCAGGCACGGGCAGCATCATCACGATGAACGAGCATCCGCTGCGCGGCCCGGCACGATGGATCCACAACCCGCTGACGGCGTTGGGATTCAGGTTCCGTGTCAAGCGGATGCTCGAAGACCTGGTGAGGCTTGCGGAGGCCGAGGCCGAGCCCGACCCCGACCCCGACCCAGCCCCCTGACCGACTTGTCAGGGTGGGCTGAGCGGCCACCTGTCCAGTGGAGCCTGACAGGTCGGTCTCAGCGCCAAGGGATCCAGCGCCGTACGCGGGCATGGGCGAGAGCTGCTCGCGCGGCGTTGGCACCGGGAGCGCCATGCACTCCTCCACCGGGGTGCGCTGACGCGGAGGCGAGGTAGAGGCCCCTGACCGGGGTCTCAGCGCGGCCGAGCCCGGGAACCGGACGAAGCACCAGCTCCTGCCCGAGCCCGGCCGTGCCGCCGTTGATCGCGCCGCCGTGCAAGTTGGCGTCCGACCGCTGGAGCTCGCGCGGACCGAGCACCCGCCGAGCCATGATCCGGCTCGCGAAGTCCGGCGCGAACCGCTCGACCCGCGCCTGCATCCGGTCAGCGAAGCGCTCGAGGTCGCTGTGGTCCCACACGCCGCGGATGCCGTCGCCGCCGGCGTCAGAGTGCGTGTCCTGAGGAACGTGGGTGTACGCCCACAGCGACTCCGTGCCGGCGGCCGACCGGGACGCGTCAACGGTGGTCATCTGACCCATCAGCAGGAGTGGATGTGACGGGATCGTGTGACCCTTCATCTGGCTGGCAAAAGTGGAAAGCTCGGCAACCGAGTGGGTCACGTGCACGGTCCCCGGGGCGATCGGGGGTGCTGAGTCCCAGGGCACCGGTGTCGACAACGCCCAGTCCACCTTGACGGTGGACGGGTCCCACCGGAAGCGACGCATTCCCCACCGGGTGCGCGAGGGCAGGTCCTCCCACGCCACCAGGCCACCGTAGAGAGCCGGAGCCGACACGTCTGCCAGGACTGCCCTGGCAGCCCCGATCTGGTCGCCGGTCTTGGTGCGGACTCCCACCGCGCGGCCGTCGCGTACGACGACCGCCGCCACCTCGGTCCCCGTGACGACAGAGCCTCCCAGCGACTCGAGCCGGCGCGCGAGCGCCTGTGTCAGCTCTCCCGCCCCTCCCTGGGGCACGGGGAAGCCGACCGTCTGGCCGAGCATCGCCATGATCAGCCCGAAGATGCCGGAGCCGGCGTCGTCGGGGGAGAAGTCCGCGTGCAACGCGTTGCCGGCGAGGAGCAGCCGGGCTCCCTCGCCGGAGAATCTGTCCGCAGCCAACCGCCGCACCGGGGTCAGTGGCAGCCGCAGCCCGGCCAGACCGGCGTGCCGGGGGAGGCTGACCGCAGTACGAAGGCCGCCTCTGATCGGGGGGAACGGGGTCAGCAGCGCCGACAGGAGCGCGGGGCCGAAGCCGTCCCACTGATCGCACAGCTTCAGCCAGGCCGCACCGTCGCCGGGGGAGAGGGTGTCGAGGCCGGCTGCTGTGTCGTGGCGGTCCCGGTGCAGCATCGCCCAACGGCCGTCCGGGAGCGGGTTGCCGAGCACGGCGGGGGCGTGCACCCATCTCAGCCCGTGGTCCTCGAGCCGCAGCGAACTGATCGTCTGGGACGCCGCGGCGAGCGGGTAGAACGCACTGAACGTGTCGTGGCGGAAGCCGTCGTGGACGTCGGTGTCGGTCCGCACCGCGCCCCCCAGCGTCGGCTGGGCCTCGAGCACGGTCACCGACCACCCTCGGTCGGCCAGCAGGTTGGCGGCGACCAGACCGTTGGGTCCCGATCCGATCACGACAGCGTCCGGCATACGACCCATCTTGAACCCCTGTCGCCACACCCGCACGGGCAGGGTGACGGCCGTTGGGCAGGATGGGGGTATGGCCCCGCCCGACGACCGCGCAAGCCCTGGTGGTGTCGCGGCGCCGATCGAGGGTGCGCGTCTCGTCCACTCGGGCAAGGTCCGCGACCTGTACGAGCGCCCCGACGGCCGGCTCCTCATGGTGGCCTCGGACCGGATCTCGGCGTACGACTTCGTGCTCGTGCCCGAGATCCCTGACAAAGGTGTCCTCCTGACGCGGATGTCGTTGTGGTGGTTCGACCAGTTCTCCCGCCTCGCACCCAACCACGTCGTCTCGACGGACGTGCCTGCTGCGGTCGTCGGTCGTGCGGTCGTCTGCGAGCAGCTCGACATGGTCCCGGTGGAGTGCGTCGCCCGGGGCTACCTCTCCGGCTCGGCGCTGCTCGACTACCGGGCTCACGGTGCCGTCTGCGGTGTCGAGCTCCCGGCCGGGCTCGGGGATGGCTCGCGGCTGGAGGAGCCGATCTTCACCCCCGCCACCAAGGCCGCCCTCGGCGAGCACGACGAGAACGTCTCCTACGAAGCAGTGGTCGAGACGGTCGGCGACGATGTCGCGGCCGAGCTCCGCACGCTCACGCTGACGATCTACGGCAGGGCCGAGGCGCTCGCTCGCGAGCGCGGCATCATCGTCGCCGACACCAAGCTCGAGTTCGGCACCAGGCCGGACGGCACCATCGTGCTTGCTGACGAGGTGCTCACGCCTGACTCGTCGCGGTTCTGGCCGGTCGAGACCTGGCGGCCGGGACGGGTCCAACCGTCATACGACAAGCAGCTCGTGCGCGACTGGCTCACGAGCCCCGAGTCGGGCTGGGACCGCCGCTCGGACCAACCGCCGCCGCCACTGCCGGACGAGATCGTCACGCAGACGCGCGCGACGTATGTGACGGCCTACGAGCATCTGACCGGCGAGCGCTTCCGCTGACGGGGGCAGTCCGATCCGGTGCAGCGACCCCAGGTGACGAGAGGTGGCACACCGGGCGGCCCCGCATCCACCGTCGAGCGTGTCGGATGAGCCAAGAATGTGGTTCGCTGTTCGGGTGACACTGCGAGGCCGCCCGCTTCTGGCCGTAGCCGTGGCGGCCGGTCTTGTGGCAGCGGTCGCTTTTTGGGGCTACCTCACCGGATCCCGCGGAATGTGGCCCGTGTGGCCCGGTGCTGGCATCCTGCTCGGCACCCTCGTTCTGCTGGTGCTCATGGCACCGCTGACAAGGTCTCGCCCACGCCTCTTGGTCCCCGCAGGCGGGATGGTTGGGGTCGTCGTCGCCGTAGCCGCCGCCTTCGCCATGATCCACGGAGCCCCGCCGGGCACTGACGCCCTTGTCGTGTACGGAGTCACCGGCCTCATCGTCGGTCTCGCAGTTGGGTTGGCCTTCGCAGCCGCTCGTAGCACCTCGCCCCGCGACTGAACCACGGTCTGCGGACCCTGACGCCCCGGACGGATCCGGTTTAGGGCGGCCTTAACGACGGCATGGGGAGCGCTTAGCCGCGCCGGGCCCAAACTCCTGGTGTCCGCAGAAAAATCCCGTACCGAAAGGCCAAATCATGACCACCAAGTTTCCGCTCCGCTACAAGGTTCTCACTCTGGGCGCCTCCACCGCTCTGCTGGCAGGTGCGGTTCCGCTCGCCTTGGCCCAGACGGCTTCAGCCGACACCGAGAAGCGCGGTGTCTGCAGTCAGGGCAAGGCGCGCTACGACTTCGACGTCGACAAGGATGACGGTCGCTTCGAGGTCAACTTCGAGGTCGACTCGAACGTGCGCGGCCAGAAGTGGCGGATGACGCTCCACCACGACGGCAAGCGGGTCTTCCGCGACGTGCGCACCACCGACCGCGAGGGCGAGGTCGAGTACGAGCGCAACCGGCCCAACACCGCTGGCAACGATGCGTTCCGCGCCCGGGCAGTCAACCTCGGCAACGGCGAGGTCTGCACGGTACGCGTCGTCCGCCGCTGACGCGACGCGTACCGCAGACGGGCGGCGATCCTTGAGGGGCCGCCGCCCGTCAGCACTGCCGCGGCCAGCGTCCGGGTTGATGCGGCGTTCGCGCCCGGACGGACACGGGACGACGGACCGAGCCAGCCTGACTTTCAGAGGCGGACGGTCATCTCCACGGTCACGCCGTCGCCGGGCGAGAGCCCCTGCGGCTTGCGCACGGCGTCCTTGAGGGGCAGCAGGTACCCGCCGTCCTTCGGGAACAGCGACGTGTCGAAGTCCACCTCGCCGATGCGGGCCTCGACCGGGATGACGCCCCAGCCGTAGGTCGCCATCGCGGCCACCTCGCGGATGTCGGCCGACGCATGGTCGGGGACCGGCACGAAGTAGTACGGCGCCGGGCCGCGCCACTCGATCACCCGGCCCGGCGAAGGTGAGCTCCACGGGGGTCAGTTGCGTTCCTCGAGGACGGACAGGTCGCGTTCGGCGTACTGGCGGTGCCACCACTCCTCGTTGAGCACGATCACGAGGCACTCGCGGACGGGGAAGGTCTCGCCCTCGGGCGGCCAGCCGGGACCCACGAGGGGGGCCGTCTCGGCTGCCAGCTGCTCGTCGGTGAGGTCGTCCACCACGCCCCGCACGAGGTCCATCGCCTGCTGGCGCAGGGCCAGCGCCTCGTCGAGCGACGGGCGGGCGTCGCGGTCGGTGGGCACTCCCCGTGTGGGTGGCATCTGGTCCCACGGCAGAGAGAGCGGGTGCCAGGGGCTGGGGTCACCGAGGATGCACCGGCCCACCCAGGACTCGCTGGCGAACGCCAGGTGGCGCAGAGTCTGGATGAACGACCACTCCCCGCTCACCGCCTCGTGCAGCTGCTCAGGATCGAGCTTGCGCGCCCGATCCACGGTGGCCGCCCAGATCCGCTCGTTGATGTGCCAGGCCTCGCGGAACCCGTCGGCCGTGGTCGGCCGGAACTTGGGCCGGTCGGGATGACGCCTGTCGAGCGGGCCGCGCGATGGTCGCGCAGCGCCTGGCTGCCTCGGGACCCGCTTGGCCATGGGGCAGCCGGCAGTCCCTAACCGGCCGGTCCGAGCTTCACCGCTACCCGGGCACCGCCAAGTCTGGAGCGCTCGAGACTCAGGTGTCCTCCGGAGGCTTCGGCTGTGCGACGCACGATCGACAACCCCAGGCCGGTGGAGCCGCTTCTGCTCACCCCGCGTCCGCTCACGTCGACAGAGTCGGGGAGCCCCGGCCCACCGTCCTCCACGACCAGCAGCCCGCCGCCCCCCGCCGGTGCCTCCAGACGTACGTCGACGGGGGAGCCTTCCGGGGTGTAGGAGAAGACGTTGTCGAGCAAGGCGTCGATCACCGCCTCGAGATCGGCTCGACTGGACCGGACCGGAACCACTCCGGGGGGCACGCTGACCTGCAGGCGCCGGTTCTGATCCTCGGCGAGGGCGCGCCAGAAGTCGGTCCGGGCCCGCAGAACCCCGACGGCGTCTGCGCTCGCGACAAGACCCTCGCGCTGGGAGCGACGCGCCTCACGGACGACGTCGTCGATCATCCGGTCCAAGGTGTCGACATCGGCGGACAACCGTTCTCGTTCGTGCTCAGGCATGGCCTCGACCGCCAACCGCAGTGCCGTGATCGGTGTGCGCAGGCGGTGTGAGAGATCGGCGACGTTCTCACGCTCCCGCTCGATGAGCTTGGCTACCCGTTCCACCAGACGGTTCAGGGCCACCGCGACCTCCTGCACCTCGGGCGGGCCCTCCGCCGAGATCCGCGTCGTCAGGTCGTCCTCCCCCAGGTGGTGCGCCGACCGTGCCAACGACCGGATGGGTTCGACGAAGCGACGGCCAAGCCGGTCGGCCATCGCCAGGCTGCCGGCGAGCAGCGCCAACCCGAGCAGTGCCAGCACCACCCAGGCCATGCGCACGTCACTGGCGAAGCCACGTGTCAAGATGCTGACCCGGATCACTGGGGTCTCGACCGGCAGTGCGCTACTCCCGCCGAGCGACACCGGCACCAGAATCTCCGATCCACCCGGCACGTCATCGACGCGCGCCTGACCGGTCTTGCGTGCCTGGCGGACCCGGGCGTCCTCACCCTTGATCGGACCGATCGCCGTACCGTCCGGGTAGAGCACCGTTGTCAGGGTGGAACGGCGGTCGGAGTTGATCGACTCCAGGTAGACCGACACGGAGCCCTTGTCCTGACCTGAGACCACCGTCTCGGTCGCCTGCACCTCGAGCGCAGCTCGCGCAATCCGGTCCTCGATCGCATACTGGCTCACCAGCAACGCCATCGGGACCAGCATCGCCAACAGGACCATGACGGTGGTCGCGGCCACGGTGAGGATGAGGCTTCTCCTCATGTCTCCGGGGCCGCCAGCCTGACACCGACACCGCGAACGGCCTGCAGATAACGCGGCCGGTCCGCGGTCTCTCCCAGCTTGCGCCGCAGCCACGACAGGTGCACATCGACTGTCTTGTCGGGGCCTCCGTAGGACTGCTGCCACACGTCGGTGAGGAGCTCCCGCTTGGTGACGACTTCCCCTGCGCGACCGGCGAGGTAGGCCAGCAGCTCGAACTCCTTGGGGCTCAGCTCGATCTTCTCCCCGGCGAGGGTTGTCCGGCGTGCACGCACATCGATCTCCAGGTCGCCGACGACCACGACGTTGGGAAGCTTCGACGAACCACCTGCTCGCCGCAGCACCGCCCTGATCCGCGCTTCGAGCTGAGCGGCGGTGAAAGGCTTGATGACGTAGTCATCGGCACCGGAGTCGAGCGCCCGGAGCAACGAGGGCTCATCGTCGCGGGCGCTGGCGATGATGATGGGCACCTGGCTCACGGCGCGGATCATTGCGAGCACCTCAGTCCCGTCCACGTCAGGAAGGCCGAGGTCAAGCACCACGAGATCTGGTCGTCTGTCCACGACCTCGGACAGTCCGGCCATCCCTGTGGCGGCGGAGCTGACGGCGTATCCACGCTCGTCCAACGCACGCATGAGCAGCGACCTGATGCGTGCGTCATCCTCGATGATCAAGAGTTGAGGCACCTGCAGAACGTAACGCACGACGGGCGTTGGCGGTCCGCACCAGCAGGCAACCTTAACGCTGCTTTAGGACGCTCCTAACCCCACAGCATCCGCGTCGTTCCATGCTGGCATCGTGCGCACTCGAGTTCTCTACGCCGTTGCCTGGGCGCTCGCTGCGACCGCGGCTATCGGTGTCGGGGTCGCCACGGTCGCCACCGTCGGTGATGCCGTCCGTGGTCGGGGCCCCCTCGGGAGCGATGTGCGACAGGCGGACCGGGCGGCCGACAGGGCCAAGCAGCCTGCCCGCCCGGATCCGTCAGCGGCGGTCGTGACGAGGGACATCTCCCGTGACTTCGGCACGTTCGTGGTGTCCTGCCAGGGTGTCTACGCCATCGGGGTGGAGGCCCGCCCGGCCCGCGCCGGAGGCTGGCGGATGGTTCGGTATGAGCCAGGTCCCGACGACGATGTGGAGGCGGTGTTCCGTGACCGGCGTCAAAGTGTCGACGTGGAAGTCTTCTGCGACGACGGGCACCCCACGGTCGCTGAGATCGAGCGCAGCCGGCTGCCTGACGACGACTGAGCGAGCCAGCGCCCGGGCATGAGTTGTTCCTGGGCTGTTGGCTGCGGGCGTGGCGGTCTGCCGGAGGGGTCGATACGTTGTTGACAGCCCCCAATGCCGCCAACCAAGTCCCTGGAGGTCGACCATGTTCAACCTGGCCGTGCTGCTCGAAGACTCCGCCCGCAAGGTCCCAGAGCGGGATGCGGTCGTCTTCGGCGACACCCGACTCAGCTACGCCAAGGTCGACGCGATGGCCAACCAGGTCGCACATCTGCTTGTGGAGCGGGGGATCGGACCCGGCGACAAGGTTGCGCTCTCGTGTCCCAACCTGCCCTACTTCCCGGTCATCTACTACGGCATCCTCAAGGCCGGTGCCGTCGTGGTCCCCCTCAACGTGCTCTTGAAGGGCCGCGAGGTGGGCTACCACCTGGGTGACTGCGACGCGAAGGCGTACTTCTGCTTCGAGGGCACGGCGGAGCTCGCGATGGCCGAGGCGGGGCTCGCCGGCTTCAACGACGCCGACGCCTGCGAGCACTTCTTCGTCATACCCGCCGATCCCGCCGGACCTGTCCCGGTCGAGGCCGGCGACCACTTCTTCGCGGCAACGAAGGACCAGCCGGGCACATTCGAGACGGTTGTCACCGAGGCGACCGACACCGCCGTGATCCTCTACACGAGCGGTACGACGGGACAGCCCAAGGGTGCCGAGCTCTCCCACGCCAACATCGCGTTCAACGTGACCACCTGCCACCGCATCTGGGAGCTGAGCCCCTCCCAGCCCGACGTCCACCTCGTCACCCTGCCGCTGTTCCACTCGTTCGGGCAGACCGTGCAGATGAACGCCGGTTTCGGGCTCGGCTCGACGCTCGTGCTCATGGCCCGGTTCGACCCCGCACAGGCCCTTGCCCTGATGGACAAGGAGGAGGTGACGTTCTTCGCGGGCGTCCCCACGATGTACTGGGGGCTCCTCGGTGCCCTGACCGACGACGTCGACGTGCAGAAGATCGCCGGCAACCTCCGCCGTGCGGTCGCTGGTGGGGCGTCCCTGCCGGTGGAGATCATCACGGAGGTCAAGGAGCGCTTCGGCGTCCAGATCCTCGAGGGCTACGGACTGTCGGAGACGTCGCCGGTGGCGACCTTCAGCCATCTCGACCGCGAGCCGAAGGCTGGTTCGATCGGTACGCCGATCTGGGGCGTGGAGGTGAAGCTCATCGACGAGGACTGGAAGACAGTGGGGGGTGCCGACGAGGTAGGCGAGATCGCGATCCGCGGGCACAACATCATGAAGGGCTACTACGAGCGCCCGGACGAAACCGACGAGGTGATGAAGGACGGCTGGTTCCGGTCGGGCGACCTCGCGCGCCGCGACGAGGACGGCTACTACTACATCGTCGACCGAGCGAAGGACATGATCATCCGCGGCGGCTTCAACGTCTATCCGCGTGAGGTCGAAGAGGTGCTGCTGACACATGAAGACGTGTCGCTCGTCGCGGTCGTCGGCGTCCCGCACGAGAGCCACGGCGAGGAGATCAAGGCGTACGTGATCCGCAACGAGGGCGCGAGCGTCACCGAGGACGAGCTGGTGGCCTGGTCGAAGGACCAGCTGGCGTCGTACAAGTATCCCCGTGTCGTCGAGTTCCGCGACGAGCTGCCGATGACGGCCACCGGCAAGATCCTCAAGCGTGAGCTCACCTGATCCCACGCCGCTCCTGCCCTCCACCCTGGCCGCCCACCCGGGGTTTGCCATGTTTACACGCCTGGTGGACTGTAAGCATCGCAAACCTGCGCTGCAGACTGGGCGTTTGCCATGTTTACATCGCAAACCCCCGGGGCGGGCGCCTGCCAGCGGGTGCTCGATACCGAGGGCACGACTGGCTGCCTAGACTGAGCGCCACCCTTCGACCATCTGCTGACGAGGAGCAACCGTGGCTCGTGTCGTCGTCGACGTCATGCTCAAGCCGGAGATCCTCGACCCCCAGGGCAAGGCCGTCCACGGAGCACTGTCTCGCCTCGGCTTCGACGGCGTCGTCGACGTCCGACAGGGCAAGCGCTTCGAGCTCGAGCTCGAGGGTGATGTCACCGAGGAGCGCCTGGCCGAGGTGCGCAAGGCGGCAGAGACCTTGCTCAGCAATCCCGTGATCGAGGACTACACGGTGCGGGTCGACCAGCAGTGAGGCTGCTCTCATGAAGGTGGGCGTGGTCACCTTCCCCGGCTCGCTCGACGACGTCGACGCACGTCGCGCAGTCACGATCGCCGGTGGAGAGGCGGTCGCTCTCTGGCACGGTGACCACGGTCTGCGCGACGTCGACGCGGTGGTGCTGCCAGGCGGCTTCTCGTACGGCGACTACCTGAGGTGCGGGGCGATCGCCCGCTTCGCCCCCGTCATGACCGAGGTCGTCGAGGCGGCCAAGTCAGGCATGCCGGTCCTCGGCATCTGCAACGGCTTCCAGATCCTCTGTGAGTCGCACCTGTTGCCGGGGGCGCTGATCCGCAACGACCACCGCAAGTTCGTCTGCCGCGACCAACCGCTTCGCATCGAGAGCACCTCGACTGCATGGACGTCGCGGTATGACGAGGGCGCCGTCGTCACCCTCGTGCTCAAGAACGGCGAGGGCGGGTACGTCGCCGATGACGCGACGCTCGACCGGCTCGAGGGCGACGGGCGGGTCGTCGCGCGCTATCTCGGCGGCAACCCGAATGGGTCGCTGCGCGATATCGCGGGCATCAGCAACGAGCGCGGCAACGTCGTCGGGCTGATGCCGCACCCCGAGCACGCAGCCGAAGGCCTCTGCGGCCCAGGCACCGACGGCTTGCCGTTCTTCACGTCGGTTCTCCAGGCACTCACAGCGGCATGACTGCGCCCTGTGGAGGCGATCCCCTGGTGCGGCGGCGGTTCGAGATCAGCGGCCTCGTGCAGGGGGTCGGCTTCCGTCCGTTCGTCTACGTCGCGGCGGTCGGCAAGGCGTTGTCGGGCTTCGTCGTCAACGACTCCACTGGTGTGATCACCGAGGTCGAAGGTCCGAGCAGCGCTGTCGACGCGTTCGCCGAACAGCTCGGCACCGAGGCGCCACCGCTGGCGGTGATCGAGGCGATCCGCGTCACCGAGCTTGTTACCACCGGCGGTACTGGTTTCGTCATCGACCCGTCCCAGCGCGGCGACGGGCGGCGTACGCTCGCGAGCCCCGACGTCGCGACCTGCGACGACTGCCTTCGCGAGCTGGCGGAGCCGGGCGACCGGCGCTACCGCCACCCGTTCATCACCTGCACGAACTGCGGTCCACGCTTCACGATCATCACCGACCTCCCCTATGACCGCCCGACGACGACCATGGTCGACTTCGCGATGTGCACGCAGTGCCGCAGCGAGTACGACGACCCGACCGACCGACGCTTCCACGCCCAACCGATCGCGTGCCGTGACTGCGGGCCACGGCTCGAGTTCGTCGACGAGAATGGGCGGGTCGAGGGCGACCCGGCCAGTCTCACGCTCGCCCGTCACCGGCTCGGCAACGGCGCGATCCTCGCCGTCAAGGGGATCGGCGGCTACCACCTCGTCTGTGACGCGGAGAACGAGGACGCGGTCAACGCGCTGCGTCGGCGCAAGCAGCGCGGGAACAAGCCGTTCGCCGTCATGGTCGCCGACCTCGCGGCCGCGCGTGACATCGTCGAGGTCGACGACTCCGAGCGGTTGCTGCTCACCGACTCGAGGCGGCCGATCGTGCTGCTCAGGCGCAACCGAGATGCCTCGGCCGCGGTGGCAGCTGGCGTTGCTCCCGACACGAGCGAGCTCGGGGTCCTGCTTCCCTACAGCGGCCTCCACACGCTGCTGTTCGGAGTCGTCGGTGACGCACCCGGCCCGCGCCTGCTCGTGATGACCTCCGGCAACCGCGGCGGTGAGCCCATCGTCACCGACGACGAGGAGGCGCTCGTCCGGTTGCAGCCACTGGTGGACGGGTGGCTGCGCCACGACCGCCGGATCCACGTCCCGTGTGATGACTCGGTGGCGCGGGTGGTCGCGGGTGCGGAGCTCCCGATCCGGCGCTCGCGAGGCTATGCGCCGATGCCGGTGGCGCTGCCGTTCGACGTGCAGCCGATGCTTGCCGTCGGCGCCGACCTCAAGAACACCTGCGCGGTGGCCGAGGGCCGGCACGCGTGGCTGAGCCAGCACATCGGCGACATGGACGACCTCGCGACGGTCAACGCGTTCGGCGCCGCGGAGCGGCATCTGGAGATGCTCACCGGGGTCCGACCTGCGGTGATCGCGTGTGACGCCCATCCTGGCTACCGGTCGACCGGGTGGGCGGGGGCCCACAGTGCGGGCAGGCCGGTCATCTCGGTCCAGCACCACCATGCGCACGTCGCGGCTGTCATGGGCGAGCATGGGCTGGACGGCACGAGCCCTGTCATCGGGTTCGCCTTCGATGGCACCGGCTACGGTCCGGACGGTGCCATCTGGGGCGGCGAGGTGCTGGTCGCCGACTACAAGGGCTACCGGCGTTTCGCCCACCTCGCGTACGTCCCACTCGCGGGAGGCGACGCGAGTGTGGAGCGGCCCTACCGGATGGCTCTGTCGCACCTGAGGTCCGCCGGGGTCGACTGGTCGCCTGACCTCCCCCCCGTGACCGCCTGCCCCGCCGACGAGAGGGCGGTGCTGGCTCACCAGCTCGCGAGTGGGTTCGGCTGCGTCGACACGTCGAGCATGGGCAGGCTGTTCGATGCCGTCGCGGCCCTCATCGGCGTACGCCATGTCTGCGACTATGAGGCACAGGCGGCGATGGTCCTCGAGTCGGTCGCTGACGACGACCGGGGTGCCGACGGCTACCGGTTCGACTTCGTCCAGTCCGAGCACGGCGACCTGGCGATCGATCCCACACCGGTGATCATCGGCATCGTCGACGACCTGCGCGCCGGCAAGCCGGTGGGGCGGATCTCCTCGCAGTTCCACTCCGCGGTGTCAGACATCGCCGTCGCCACCGCCGTGCGGGCGCGCGCGGCGCTGTTCACCGAGGCAGATCGTACGACCGTCGTCCTCGGCGGGGGGGTCTTCCAGAACGTCAGACTCCTCGGCGAGTGTGCGGGAGCGATGCGCGCCGAAGGCTTCGACGTCCTAGCCCCGACCCGACTTCCACCGAACGACGGAGGCATCGCTCTCGGGCAGATCCTCGTGGCCAGCGGGGCATAATCGACCCTTTCGGCGTTCCATCTCCCCGATCACTTACAACTTCCGTTGTGGAGGGGTATAACGGGAAGTCACGAGAGGAGGCGCTCGATGTGCCTAGCAGTGCCCGGTCGCGTCATCAGCATCGAAGAGCGCGACATGACGCCCATGGCAGAGGTCGACTTCGGCGGTGTCAAGAAGGACGTGTGCCTCCAGTACATCCCCGACATCCGGATCGGTGAGTACGTCATGGTGCACGTCGGCTTCGCGATCCAGCGGATGGACGAGGAGTCGGCCCTCGAGACCCTCGCGAACTTCGAGAAGCTCGGGATCCTGGAGGAGGAGTTCGGTGACGGGTTCGCGCTCGCCGCCCAGCAGGCGGGCGAGCCGCACGTTCTCGACACGGAGGAGTCACGATGAAGTATCTCGACGAGTTCAGCAACCCCGACCTGGCCAAGAAGCTGGTCGACCAGATCCACGAGGTGACCACGCAGCCGTGGGCGATGATGGAGGTCTGCGGGGGTCAGACCCACTCGATCATCCGACACGGCATCGACCAGCTGCTCCCTGACGAGATCGAGATGATCCACGGACCCGGCTGCCCGGTGTGTGTGACCCCGCTGGAGATGATCGACAGGGCGCTTGCCGTCGCCTCGGAGCCAGGCGTGATCTTCTGCTCCTTCGGCGACATGCTCCGCGTGCCCGGCAGCTCCGCGGACCTGTTCCGGATCAAGAGCGCGGGCGGCGACGTCCGCGTCGTCTACTCCCCGCTGGACGCCCTCAACCTGGCCCGGGAGAATCCCGACCGACAGGTGGTGTTCTTCGGCATCGGCTTCGAGACGACTGCCCCGGCGAACGCGATGACCGTCTACCAGGCGCAGCGGCTCGGGATCAAGAACTTCTCGCTTCTCGTGTCGCACGTGCTGGTCCCCCCAGCCATGTCCGCGATCATGGAGTCCCCGACCTGCCGCGTCCAGGGGTTCCTGGCGGCAGGTCACGTGTGCTGCGTGATGGGCACCCACGAGTACCCGCCGCTCGCGGACAAGTACCAGGTGCCTATCGTCGTCACCGGGTTCGAGCCGCTCGACATCCTTGAGGGGATCCGCAAGACGGTCATCCAGCTCGAGGAGGGCCGGCACGAGATGGAGAATGCCTATCCGAGAGCAGTCCCGGCCGACGGCAATAAGCCAGCGCAAGAGATGCTCAACGACGTCTTCGAGGTGACCGACCGCAGTTGGCGTGGCATCGGCGTGATTCCCCAGAGCGGGTGGAAGCTGTCCCACAAGTACCGCGAGTTCGACGCCGAGGAGCGCTTCCAGGTCACCGGCATCCACACCGCGGAGTCGGCGCTCTGCCGGTCCGGTGAGGTCCTCCAGGGGCTCATCAAGCCGCACGAGTGCGCTGCGTTCGGCAAGGAGTGCACGCCGCGGAACCCGCTCGGCGCCACGATGGTCTCGTCGGAGGGCGCTTGCGCCGCCTACTACCTCTACCGCCGCCTCGAGCTCGTGGGGAGCTGAGGATGGCGGAGCCGCTTCCAGCGGGCCCGGGTAACGATCTCGACTTCAACGCGTGGGTGTGTCCGGCGCCGCTGCGCGACTCGCCGGCCATCGTGATGGGGCACGGCGGCGGCGGCGCGCTGTCCGGCGAGCTTGTTGAGCACCTGTTCCTCCCCGCATACGGCGATGCGGCTGCGGACGCACAGCTCGGGGACTCGGCGATCGTCGAGGTCGCCGGTGGCCGACTCGCGTTCTCGACCGACTCGTACGTCGTAAAGCCGTTGTTCTTCCCAGGCGGGTCGATCGGTGACCTCGCGGTCAACGGGACCGTCAACGACATCGCGATGGCGGGCGCGACGCCGCTGGTGCTGTCGACGGCGTTCATCATCGAGGAGGGCACCCAGCTCGCTGAGCTCGGTCGGGTCGCGGAGGCGCTCGGAGCCGCCGCGCGCAAGGCCGGCATCAAGCTCGTGACGGGCGACACCAAGGTCGTGGACAACGGCAACGGTGACGGTGTGTTCGTCAACACTGCAGGGATAGGCGTCCTCGCTGACGGCGTCGACATCCGGCCGGAGCGGGCGAGTGTCGGTGACGTCATCATCGTCAGCGGCGACATCGGAGTGCACGGCGTCGCCGTGATGAGCTGCCGCGAGGGACTCGAGTTCGGGACCACGGTGCGCAGCGACTCGGCACCGCTCCACGGTCTCGTCGCCGACATGATCGCGACCGGAGCCGACATCCATGTGCTCCGGGACCCGACCCGTGGCGGGGTCGCTGCCTCGCTCAACGAGATCGCGAAGGCCGCGAAGGTCGGGGTGGCCGTGGTCGAACGTGACCTGCCGATCCCACAGACCGTCCGCGACGCATGCGGGCTGCTCGGACTCGACCCCTTGTACGTCGCCAACGAAGGCAAGCTGTTGGCGTTCGTCTCGTCCGACGATGCCGACCGGGTGCTCGCGGCGATGCACGCACACGAGTACGGCCGCGACGCACGTGTGATCGGCCGCTGCATCGACGAGCATCCGGGCATGGTGGTCGCCCGGACCGGGCTCGGAGGCACCCGCGTGGTCGACCTACCCCTCGGCGAGCAGTTGCCCCGGATCTGCTGACCGCTGCCCATGACTGACAGCGCCGGAGTGCACCTGTCGGGTGCGGAGCTGTTCGCGCGTTACGCCTATCCACCGAACGAGCTCGGCTACTGCGGACCAGACGATCCCCGCGGGTTGCTCGTCCGGGGTACGCCGGAGGCGACAGCCGAGATCACCCGCCGCGCGAGAGGGTTCGAGGGTGCCTGGGTCTACCTCGAGCTGATCGCCGCATCGGCGGGGATCAGCGACCCACTCGACGTGCGGGTGGTCGAGGCCTACTGGCTCGGCAACGATCTCCTCGAGGCGATCGACAGCGCCTGGTTCCTCGACGCGCTCCGCGACCGCTTTCGCGGGCAGACGGGAGGGCAGTGGGCCGGCGGCATACCCGACCTCGAGGCGGCAGTCCTCCCGCACCACGCGTTCCACGTGTTCGCGGTCTATCCCTGGGTGGGGCTGCTGCGGGGCGACAGCGACGTGCCGCGCTCCGTCCTCGACTCGTGCCGGATCCGTACCGGCGTCGTCGAGTCGGTGCGCGGCGAGGCCGCGACAGTACGAGCGGGGCTGTTGACGTGGGACGGGCAGCGACTTGCGATCGGAGCCAGCGACCTGCTCGAGACCCGGTGGAGCGACAGCGGCCGCTCGTTCCTCGACGGCGTGAGCGTGGGCGACCCGGTGTCCGTTCACTGGGACTGGATCTGCGACGTACTCACCCCCGGCCAGTCAGCTGCGATCGAGGCGTACGAGGCCCGTCAGCTGGCCGTGACGAACCAGGTGCTCGACCTCGCGAGCTGACCGTCCGACCGGTGGGGCCGCGACGACCGATACCGTTGGCTGCGCGGTAGGGTCCGCGGGCGAACCTCCCCTCGAAGATCTGGAGCCACGTCGGTGACCGACCAGCGCCACCTCGACACCGTCGGCCACGCGCACCGCTCACCCGACGCACAGCAGCCGTGGGCCGACCTCGGGCTCAAGCCCGACGAGTACGCCCAGCTGCGCGAGATCCTCGGCCGACGAGCCACGTCGAGCGAGCTGGCGATGTACTCGGTGATGTGGAGCGAGCACTGCTCCTACAAGTCGAGCAAGGTGCATCTGGCGAAGTTCGGTGAGCTGGTGACCGACGAGATGCGCGAGCACCTGATGGTGGGTATCGGGGAGAACGCCGGCGTGGTCGACATCGGCGACGGCTATGCCGTGACGTTCAAGATCGAGTCGCACAACCATCCGTCGTACGTCGAGCCCTATCAGGGCGCAGCGACAGGGATCGGCGGCATCGTCCGCGACATCTTGTCGATGGGGGCGCGTCCGGTCGCCGTGATGGATCCGTTGCGGTTCGGGCCGCTCGGAGCACCCGACACGCAGCGGGTGCTGCCGGGGATCGTCGCCGGCATCGGCGGCTACGGCAACTGCCTCGGTCTCCCCAACATCGGCGGCGAGACGGTTTTCGACCCGACGTATGCCGGCAACCCGCTGGTCAACGCACTGTGTGTGGGCGTGATGCGGCACGAGCAGATCCATCTCGCCAAGGCGTCAGGTGAGCACAACCTCGTGGTTCTCTACGGGGCGGCCACCGGTGGCGACGGGATCGGCGGCGTCTCGGTGCTCGCGTCGGAGACGTTCCACGCCGAGGGCTCGACGCCGGGTCATTCGAGGAAGAGGCCCAGTGTGCAGGTGGGCGACCCGTTCATGGAGAAGCTGCTCGTCGAGTGCACGCTCGAGCTCTTCGAGAAGCGGCTCGTCGTCGGAATCCAGGACCTCGGCGGAGCGGGGCTGTCGTGCGCGACGTCCGAGCTCGCCGGCGCCGGTGACGGCGGGATGCACGTCTGGCTCGACCGGGTGCCGCTGCGCGACGCCTCGCTGCTGCCCGAGGAGATCTTGATGAGTGAGTCGCAGGAACGGATGATGGCGGTCGTCGAGCCCGCCCACGTCGAGCGCTTCCTGAAGATCTGCGAGAGGTGGGACGTCGAGGCCACCGTGGTCGGGGAGGTGACGGCGACCGGCCGGCTGGTGATCGAGTGGCAGGGCGAGACGATCGTCGACGTGCCTCCGCGCAGCGTGGCTCACGACGGGCCGGTCTACCGGCGCCCCCTCGTCCGGCCGGACGAGCAGGACGCGCTGCAGGCCGACGGTGCCGAGACGCTGTCGCGGCCGACGACCGGCGCAGAGCTCCGGGCGACACTGCTCCGGCTTGTCGCGTCGCCCAACCTGTGCGACAAGTCGTGGATCACCGACCAGTACGACCGCTACGTCCGGGGCAACACCGTGCTCGCCCAGCCCGAGGACGCCGGCGTCATCCGCGTTGACGAGGAGACGGGTCTCGGCGTCGCCGTCTCGACGGACTGCAACGGTCGTTTCGCCAGGCTCGACCCGTATGCGGGTGCCCAGCTCGCGCTGGCCGAGTCCTACCGCAACGTCGCGGCCTGCGGCGCCCGGCCGCTCGCCGTCACGGACTGTCTCAACTTCGGGTCGCCGGAGGACCCGGCGGTGATGTGGCAGTTCGCCGAGGCGACCCGCGGCCTCGCCGAGGCTTGTCGAGCCCTGGGTATCCCCGTCACGGGGGGCAATGTCAGCTTCTACAACCAGACCGGCGACGTCCCGGTCCTGCCGACGCCGGTCGTCGGGGTGCTCGGTGTCATCGACGACGTCAGCCGGCGTACACCGATGGGCTTCGCCGAGGAGGAGCAGCAGATCTACCTGCTCGGCACCACCCGCGAGGAGCTCAGCGGGTCCGAATGGGCCCACGTCGTGCACGGCCACCTCGGCGGGCTGCCGCCGCTGCTCGACCTCACTGT
>JACDHG010000142.1 GCA_013821195.1 Propionibacteriales bacterium | reverse complement strand
GGCCACGGGTCGGTGGCCGAGCCTCTCCAGCTCCGGCACCACGTCCTCCCAGGCCGTCGCGTCGAGCCAACGCTCAGCGTGAAGGTCGGCGCGCCACACTCGGCGGTCCAGAGATCAGGCCGTTCAGGCCGAAAGTAGACGTTGACGATACGGACAACCTGTAGCGGCAAGCCAAGTACTCGCAGTTGCTCAACAGCCCACGGGCCTACCGTGACCACCAGCCGATCGGCGGCGTACGAGCCGGCAGTGGTCGTGACGCGCACACCGTTTCCTTCGACCTTCCAGTCGGTGACCTCCTCGGGTCTTCGGATGACCGCGCCGTTTCGCTCGGCCAGGCGCAGATGCGCCGCGACGCCCACCTCCGGTCGCAAGTAGCCGGCTTCGCGCTCGTAGGTCGCGACCATGCCAGGATGAAGTCGAAACCCCCGAAACCGCTCCCGCAAATGCTGCTCGTCGAGCACCTCACCACCGGACCAGCCGGCCGACGTCGGGATCGCAGTGCTACTCATGGCAACCTCGCCAATGAGATTCATGATCTTCTCGCCGGATTCGCCTTCGAGCGCGTACCAGAGTTCGAACGCGCGGTCGATGAGGGGTTGGAACTGCGGATTGGCGTGTGAGCGACGAATCAGGCGGTGGTGGCCGTGGGAGGACCCCTTGTCGTGGCCCTCCTCGAAGGCATCGATGCCCACGGCGCGCTGTCCACGCTTTGTCAGGGTGGTAGATGGCGGCGCTGCCCATGGCACCAAGGCCGACGACTATCACGTCATATTGTTCAGGCACGCTCGCCACCCGTTTCGACCGGTGCGTCGCCCAGTCGACCAGCGGCCTCGACGACGTACGGGTCCTCAACCGTGATCGACAAGCGGACGTGATGGCTACCGGAGGTTCCGTAGATCTCGCCCGGGACGCCGACAATGCCACGGCGTGCGAACCACTCGGACAGCTGCCAGCAATCCTCACCATCTCGGCGCACCCAGAAGTACAAACCTCCATCGGAATGGTCCACAGTGAAACCTGCGGACTCCAGAGCCGGACACAGGGCGGCGCGTCGACGCAGGTAGCGTTCACGTTGCACTGTGACGTGGTCGTCGTCATTCAGTGCCGCGGTCATGGCCGCCTGCACCGGCAGTGGAACCATCTGCCCCATGTGCTTGCGATACTCGAGCAGGCGTGACACGAGCGCTGGATCGCCGGCCAGATAGCCGGCGCGATAGCCGGCGAGATTGGACCGCTTCGAGAGGGAGCTGCTGACCAGCAGTCCAGATGGATCGTCGTCGCACACGTCGGGGTGCATGATCGAGACGGCAGGTTGGGTCCAACCGAAGTCCAGATAGCACTCATCGCTGACCACCAGCGTCCCGGTGTCGCGAGCATTGGATACGAGTGTACGAAGGCCGCCGCGACCGAGCATCCGCCCCTCGGGGTTGCTCGGTGAGTTGACCCACAACACGGCCACGCCCGCGGTGTCGATGTCGAGCGGATCGAGATAGCGCCGAACTTGCGCGTGTGCTGCCAATGCTCCGATTTCGTAGGTCGGGTAGCCAAGGTCCGGAATCGCGACCACGTCGTCCTCGTCAAGCCCCAGAAACGCCGGCAGCTGCGAGATTGCTTCCTTCGACCCGATGGTGGGCAGCACCATGTCCGCAGTCAGACAGTGCACATCCCCACGGCGGGCCAAGTAGTCCACCACGGCCGAACGCAACGCCAAAGGTCCGTCGGTCGACGGATAGCCGGGGGCGTCAACCGCGCCGCACAGGGCGTCGCGCACGGTATGTGGCGTGGCGTCAACCGGCGCCCCCACCGAAAGGTCGATAGTCCCGCCAGGATGCCCTCGAGCGATCGCCCACAAGGGTGCGAGCCGGTTCCAGGGAAACTCCGGGAAGAGGCGGTCAGCCGTGGTCGCCATCCAGCGGGGAGCGGTTCTGCTGATCATGGTGAGCCGTTCGAGACGGGCATCTGCACCGCCTTGACCTCGAGGAACTCATCGATGCCCCAGCGACCCAGCTCACGCCCGTTGCCCGACTGCTTGTAGCCGCCGAACGGCGCAGAGGGGTTCCAGTCCGCTCCGTTGACATCAACCCGGCCCGTGCGCAGTCGCCTGGCGACGGCGAATGCCTGCGCGTCGCTGCCCCAGACGGCGCCGGCGAGTCCGTACGAGGTTGCGTTCGCGAGCGTGACTGCCTCGTCGATGTCAGAGTAGGGCAGGACGACGAGCACGGGGCCGAAGACCTCTTCCTGGGCGATACGCGACTGGGGGGACAGCCCGGTCAGAACGGTGGGTCGGACGTAGTGACCAGTCTCGAGCCCATCGGGACGTTCGGTCCCGCCCGCGACGAGATCGGCCCCATCGGCCAGCGCACCGTCGATATAGTCGAGTACGGATCCGCGCTGGGCAGCTGAGATGACTGGGCCCAGGTCGGTGTCGATCTCGCGCGGATCTCCGACGACGTGCTTGTGGGCGACGGCCTCGGCCGTTGCTAGCGCGGTGTCGAGTTCTGAGTACGGCACCAGCAGGCGAGTCCATGCCGCGCATGTCTGGCCGCTGTTGACCATCACGTTCGAAACGGTCGCAGACACCGCGTGCTCGATGGCAGCGTCGGGCAAGACGATGCTGGCTGACTTGCCGCCAAGTTCGAGGCACACCCGTTTGACGGTGGTCGAAGCCATCGATGCGACGTGGCGGCCCACCCGAACCGATCCGGTGAAGGAGACCACGTCGACTCCGGGATGGGTCGACAGCAGTTCACCGACCTCGCTGCCTGGACCGGGGACAAGGTTGAAGACTCCTGGCGGAAGCCCGATCGCCTCAGCGGCATCGGCGACGACGAACGCGGACAGCGGCGTCAGCTCCGCTGGTTTGGCGACCACAGTGCACCCAGCAGCCAGCGCCGGGGCGACTTTGGCCATCAACTGGTAGAGGGGGTAGTTCCATGGTGTGATCGCTCCGACCACGCCGGCGGGCTCTCGCAGCACGCGCGTGTGCAGCACCTGCTCCTCGAACGCGAAGGCCGGCAGCAGCTCCGCGTAGCTGTCCAGCACGGCCAGCGCCTGCCCAACCTGGGATGAGCGCGCCAGCTGCACAGGTGTGCCAACCTCAGCGACGAGGGTCTCAACCAGCAGTTCGACGCGCTCGCGCAGTGCCGCGGATAGAGCATGGAGCAGGTCGCTGCGGAACTGTGGGGTGGTCGATGCCCACCCAGCACTAGCACGCTTGGCCGCGTCGATCGCAGCTGCGGCATCGGCGGGCGTAGCCGTGCGGACCGTCCCCGCGACCTGCTCAGTCGCTGGATTCTCGACCTCGTAGGTCTCTCCGTGTGGGGGGACCCACGATCCTCCGATGTACACCCGGTCTCGGACCCATTCTGGTCGGCTCACGTCGCGCCTCCTTCCATGACGTGCAAGACCGTCGGACGGTCCTGAACGAGTGCCTTGGCCAGCTGCTCGGAGAGGTGCTCGGGCGTCTCGATCGTGACGCCATGACATCCCAGCGCACGACCGGCCGCGGCGAAGTCCGGGGAGGGAAGGTCCACACCGAGTGGGGCGTAACCGCGAAGCTCCATGTTGCGCCGGATCTGTCCGTACCCGCCGTTGTCCACGACGATGACCGGGATCGCCAGCCCCTCCGCCGCGGCCGAGGCGAGCTCCGGAAGGGTGTACATGATCCCGCCGTCTCCCAAGACGGCCACCACCTGCCGCTCGGGTGCGGCAACCTTGGCGCCGATGGCTGCCGGTAACCCGTATCCCAAGGTTCCGTAGCCAGTAGGGTAGAGGAATCCGCCCGGAGCATGCAGCGGCAGGTTCGCCCGCATCCCGTAGTAGCAGACGGCAGCGGAGTCGCCGGCGACGATCGCGTCGCGTTCCAGAACGCCGGCGATGGCCTGTATCTCATCCCGCCAGAGGGCGCCCTCCGCGCTCGCCTCGTCGCCCACACGCAATGCCCAGGCGGCGGCTTCACCGCCCACCAGACCGACCCCGCCCTCACCGAGCTGCTGCCGCAACGAACGCAGAGCCCGGGTCGCGTCGCTGACGAGGGCGATGTCGGGTCGCACGTTGACACCGATCTGTCGAGGGTCGATGTCGATTCGCACGAGCGTTCCGTCGAGCTGCCAGGTGCCGTTCCACAAGTCAGATGAGCCGAGATCGGTGCCAACAGCGATGATGACGTCCCGGGTACGGGCCCACTCGGCGATGGCTGGTAGGTGCGCTCCGGCGCCCAGCGAGAGCGGGTGATCCTCTGGGAGGACCCCCTTTCCGTTGGTGGTGGTCACCACGGTCGCCCCGAGTCGCTCGGCGAGCAGACGCACTTCGGTCGCCGCAGATCGCGCTCCGCCTCCGACCACGATCCCGGGGCGTGAAGCCTCAGCGAGCGCGGCGGCGGCCCGGTTGAGCTGGTCGGCCGGCGCGGTCACCACCGGCAGATCGACCGGGCACCCGACCTGGGTGTGGGCGGACTCGTCGAGCACGTCGATCGGAACTTCGATATGCACCGGACGGGGGCGACCGGCCGTCATATCGGCGAAGGCCTGGGAGACGGCGTTACCGATCTCTGCTACCGAGGTGACCCGATAGCTCGCCGCGACAACGGCCTCGACCGCGGCGTGCTGGTCCTTCGTCTCGTGCAAGTGGCCGTTGCCGCGGTACGGGTGCCTCAGCGGCATCCCTGGGGAGACCAGCAGCACGGGGATCGAGTCGGAGTAGGCCTGTCCGAGCGCGGCAAGGGTGTTGAGCACAGCGGGGCCGGCGGTGACCAGGGCGACGCCCGGCCTTCCGGACGACCGGGCATAGCCATCCGCGGCGTATCCGCAGCCCTGCTCATGCCGCGACAACACGTGACGAATGTTGCTGCTGGCCAGGTGCTCGTAGATGGACAGGTTGTGGTTGCCAGGGATCCCGAATACGACATCGATACCGTGGGCGGCGAGGCTGCGCACAAGAACCTCGCCGCCGGTCATGAGTGCCACGTGCCACATCCTTGACTTGAGGGGCTGGCCGGAGAGGCCCGAATACTTTGACCTACGGGTTAGAGGATGCCGCTTTCCTCAAGGAAGTCCTTCGCAACCACCTCGGCGGGCAAACCGTCGAGCTCCACGCCACTGTTGAGCTCCAAGATCTTCTCCTGGGTCAGCAGCTCACTGATCGCCCCGAACAGCTTGTCGTACTGCTCCTTGTCAGCGGCGTATACGTCGCTACGCATGTTGACAGCGGGGTTGTAGATGGGGAAGAACGACTTGTCGTCGTCGAGGACGACGATGCCTTCCTTCGCGATCCGCGAGTCGGTGCTGACGAGGTTCAAGAAGTCGCACTCCCCCTTGGAGGCGGCTTCATACACGACGGTCGACTCGGCAGGGAAGACGAACTCCCGCGGTAGCATGAAGCCATAGAGCTTCTCCAGACCCGGCAGTCCGTCGTCGCGGGTGCGGAACTCCGAGCTCGCGCAGAGCATTGCGTCTTCGGGGTTGGTCGCTGCGAGTTCTGCGTACTCAGAAATTGACGTGACACCGGTCGCCTCTGCGGCCTCTGCGGTGGCTCCCACCGCATAGGTGTTGTTGAACGGGGCAAGCGCAAACCAGGAGATGTCGTTCTTCTCGTCGGCCGCACGCACCGCTTCGAAGAACTGCTGCGGGTCGTTGATGATTTTGGTCTCCTTGAAGAAGGTCGTCCACGCCGTGCCGGTGTACTCCCAGTACACATCGGTCTCGCCTTTCTCGAGTGCCGCGCGGGCCACATTGGTGCCCGAGAGACCAGTCTTGTCCGTCACTGTCGCGCCCGCGCCCTCAAGCGCCTGCACGGTGATCTGGCCCAAGATCACTTGCTCGGGGTACTCCTTGGAACCGACGGAGATCTTGACGCCGTTGAGGTCTACGGTCGAGGCGACCGAATCCTCCGAAGCCGTGGCGGCGCCATCCCCGCCGCCGCATGCCGCGAGAGCCACCGCCGAGGCCACCAGCGTGGCCATCACACCGGCGCTGCGCATCACATTCGAAATCTTCATGGACATTCCTTTCGCTGGAAAATTAGTGGAAAAGATCGGGTAGTTCAGAGTCCCTTCGGCTTCAGAAGCTCCTGAGCCACCCGGGCGAAGTGGTCCAGGAGAATGGCGAGGAACGCCGTAAGCATCCCTCCGACAACCGTGACGACATCGCGGTTCTGGATGAGGCCGACCGTGATCACCGTTCCCAGACCTCCGGCGCCGGCGAATGCGGCCACCGTGGCGGTGCCCACGTTCCAGACGATCGCGGTGCGCAGACCAGCCAGCACGACCGGCACGGCCAAGGGCAGCTCGACGCGGCGCAGCACCTGCCCGCGGGTCATCCCGATGCCCGATGCCGCCTCTTTCAGCTCGAGATCGATCTCCTCCAGACCAGCGACGGTGTTGCTGAGCACGGGCAGCAACGCGCTGATGATGAGCGCGTAGATGGCGTACTGCGCGCCGAATCCCAAGGTGAGCGCGAAGAGCACGATCAGTCCGAAACTGGGGATGGATTGTGCCCCCACCACCAGGGCGTTGACGATCGGGGCGATTCGGCGAACCGAGGGGCGGGACAGAACGATTCCGAGGGGAACCGCGATGAGGAGGACAACCGCAGTCGACGCGCCGACAAGAACCAGGTGTTGACGTAGGGCCAGCCCCAGCTGAGTGCTGTTGAGGATCCGCTGCTCGACGCTGTCCAGCTCGCGGGTCTGAACCCACAGGTAGAGCGCGACTGCCCCTGCAAGCAGAACTATCGGGGTGGTGAAGAGAAGCCGAAAGGTGCCCTCACGGGGAAGCCTTCGGATTTGTGACGACTCGGAGCTGGCGAGCGGAGCGTCAGGCGCGGTGGTCAGCATCTGCCACCTTTTTGTCGACCCGGTCAGACTTCGGCGCGGAACCCGCCGCCGCGTGGACCACCGCACGCGGCACGGCAGAGAACTCCAGACAGCCCACGAGTTGGCCGGCCTCATCGACGAGGATCGCCGCGGGCGC
>JACDHG010000141.1 GCA_013821195.1 Propionibacteriales bacterium | reverse complement strand
ACGGGGGGCCGACGCGGTCAGGCTGGCGACATCGGGCGCTCGAGGTGGGCAACCCGGCGGCGGAGCAGCACCACTGCGGCGATCCCCGCACCGATGACGAGGGCGGCAGTGCCGTCGATGCCGGCGTCGTACGACGGCCCGGACAGCGGCGTCGTGCTGGCCGCACCCTTCTGGCCGGGCAGTCTGACCGAGTAGACATCGAGGCCGCGGACGAGGTCGACGGTGTAGACGATGTTCGACTTGCCGATCGCCTCACCCCGACTGTTGCGCTTCGGGGCCCAGTAGGCATCCCACACCTCCGACGCGCCGAACGTGGCGAAGCCGTACTGCTCGAGGTTCTTGGGGTCGCGGACGTCGATCAGTCGCAGTCCGCCGGCGTACGTCGCCAGGGCCACGATGCCGGACGGGTGGTAGTCGAACCAGTGGGCCGAGCAGAACGCGTTGACCGGGGGTGAGATGCCGCCGCCGCCCTCCGTCACCGGGTTGATCTTGTCGAGCGGCCTCACCGCCGACGGTTTCCCGGACAGCGTTGTGACCTTCCAGGTCTGGAAGGAGCCTGCGGTGGCGCAGTCGGTGTTCTCGTAGTCCTCCTCGGTGATCAGGGCAACGTTGCCGTTGCGCACCGACGGGGCGCTGTACGCCTGGAACGCCTGCGCGTTCGGCCGCGCCGAGTTGTGGTGGATGAAGTCGTTCCAGCCCGGAGCGACACCCGCCTCGCCGGTCGTCGTCACCAGCTCCGGATGCCGTGGGCGGCTCACGTCGAAGACAGCCGTCCCGGCCCCGCCGGTGTGGAAGCCATAACCAGCGTTGTCGAAGTTCCACTTGTGACCCGCGACCAGCGGACCGCCGGGGCCGGAGGCAGGCGAGGGGAAGGCCTGCTTGCCGTCGACCCCGGGACGGGCGTCGACCTCGCGCGGCTTGGAGAGCGAGTCGAGGTCGAAGATCGAGTAGAGGCCCGGGCGGCTGCCTGCGGAGTATGCCGTCGTGCAGTTGCGCACGTTGACACAGGCGACGGTGTGCGTCGAAGTCAGCGCGGGCGCACGCCCCCTGATGTAGGGATTCGTCGGGTCGGTGACGTCGACGACGATGACCTCGCTCGCGCCGGTCGGGTTGCTGTGCGAGATGTCGTCGGACGACGCCTGCGTGAGGTCGACGCCGACGAGCACGAACCGCGCCACCACCTTGCCGTTCGCGTTGCGCCGCTCGCCGTAGTTCATCGCCTCGTTCTCGAATATCGCCTGAGGCAGCGTGCCCGTCAGCGTCGGGCTGAGAGGGTCACTGACGTCGTACACGTCGATCGACTCGAGGCTCGACACGTAGAAGTACGGCGCCGAGGGCGAGAACACGCCGGAGATCGCGCCGGGCTTGGGGACGGTCTTGACGAGTTCGACGTTCGGGCTCGTCGCAAACGGCACGTTTGTGCCCGCTGCGGACTGTTCGGCCACCTCCCGCATGCGGTCCCGGTCGCCGTCGTGGGCAGACGCGGACAGCACCGGCAGCACCGCGAGCGCGGTCGCGGTGACGAGGCCGAGGGCGGCCTTGAGTGCGGTGCGTGAGGTCGTAGGCATGAGTCCTCCTGATCGGCGGGCAACACTGACCCAACGACTCAACCTGCAGTGAGTCACGCCCGGTCAGGCGTGGACGGCAGCCCGAGACTGGATATGGTCGGGGAGCGTCAGCAGCTCACCGTCGTGCAGCTGGGCGGCAAGGGCGTCGTTCTCGGCCTGGAGCCGTAGCACCATGGCCTCCAGGTCGGCGATCTTGCGGCGCAGTCGCTGGATGTCGCCGAGTTGGCGAGAGTCTGCCGCGACGTGTCCAAGGAGAGCCTTGGCCATAGACGTTTCCTCCAAGACGAAATGTCGGTCCGCAACGTCGGCGGGCGGATGCGCTGCCGGCCGGAATGCGCTGTTGCTCCCTCAAGAGTGTCACCCGTCGGCTTCCCGGTCAACTGCGTGCGTCGACTCATCGCCACTGCCCCGTCACCCCCTTGCGGCGATGCGCCCGCGCCCAGCGCAGCTGACCGGCTTCGGGTGCGCCGGGGCAGAATGGGCCGGGATGATTCCGCCCTCGTCCGATCCCGTCCGTCAGTCCCCGACGCCACGCGACGTTGACCAGTGGCCGTGCCAGTCGATCTGCGTCTGGGCCGTCACCGGCGAGGTGTGGAACGACGGCACCGGCCCAGACCTGCGCGTCTTCGCCTGCCGGGGCTGCGGGTCCGAGTGGGTCCGCACCGAGCCCTGGACACCGATCGACCAGAGTGGACGGGTGCCCGCGGCGGTCGCATCCGAACGCGCCCGATCCCGTTAGGCGGGGTGTCGACTTGTCGGGAGCCCATCGACCTATGGCTCTATCGGGTTCGGACACGTCGCGTGAGTCACCAACGACCGCGGCGCGGGCGAGGCTGGCAGCGGGGGCACGTGTACGACGAGCGGTTCATGAACGGGTCCCGGCGGATAGGCGTCCCGCAGCGAGGACACGGCTCACCACCTTGTCCGTAGGCGGCCAGCGACCGCTCGAAGTAGCCGGACTCCCCGTTGACGTTGACATAGAGCGCGTCGAACGACGTACCCCCTTGCTCCAGGGCTCGTGCCATGACAGCGCGCACCTCGTCGAGCAGCCGCTCGACCTCTCGTCGGCGCAGCGTCTCGGTAGGCCGGGCATAGTGCAGCCGGGCCGCCCACAGCGCCTCGTCGGCATAGATGTTGCCCACGCCTGAGACCAAGGTCTGGTCGAGAAGCGCTCGCTTCACTCCGGTACGACGCCTGCGCACCGACGCGAAGAAGGTCGCCTCGTCGAAGGCCGGGTCGATCGGGTCCCTGGCGATGTGGGCGATCTCGGGGGGCAGCTCGGCGCCGTCGGGCGACACCAGCAGGCCACCGAACATGCGCTGGTCGACGAACCGCAGGTCGCGACCTTCCGACAGCTCCAACACCGCACGGAGATGGCGCTCTGGGTCGGCCGCACGTGGCCGGACCAGCAGCTGTCCACTCATGCCGAGGTGGCCGAGCACGGCGTCACCCGAGTCCAGGGACAGCCAGAGGTACTTGCCGCGCCGGTGGGCGCCGACGACGCCCTGGTCTGCCAGCTGATCCTCGAAGTCCCTTGCACCGGCGAGGTGCCGGCGTACCTGACGAGGGTGCAGCACCCGGACGCGCTCGATCGTGTGACCGACGACGAAGGACTGGAGGCCGCGTCGCACCACCTCGACCTCCGGCAGCTCGGGCACGAGCCAGCTCAGTCTCGGTCGAGGGACGGCAGACCGTCGACTGGCGCGGGGGGACGGGCGTCGGCCGCGTCGTGCTCGTCGCGGATCGCCCGCCAAGCCGTCTCGGCGGCGATCTGCTCCGCTTCCTTCTTCGAGCGGCCGGTCCCGTGCCCGTAGACGCCCTCGCCGACTCGCACGCGAGCGACGAACGTCTTCGCGTGATCGGGTCCACTGTCATCGATGAGGTACTCGGGAACGCCGAGACCGAGGTCGGCCGACAGCTCCTGGAGGCTCGTCTTCCAGTCGAGGCCGGCACCGAGGTCGGCAGCAGCAGCCATCAGTGGGTCGAAGAGGCGGTGGATGACGTCGCCGGCGACCTGGAATCCCTTGTCGATGTAGATGGCGCCGATGAGGGCCTCGACGCCGTCGGAGAGGATCGAGGCCTTGTCCCGTCCGCCGGTGGCCTCCTCGCCGCGCCCCAGCAGCAGATGGTCACCGAGTCCGAGCGTGCGCCCGACCACCGCGAGTGCGCGCGCGTTGACGACAGCCGCGCGCAGCTTGGCGAGCCGGCCCTCGGGGAAGTCGGGGTGGGTGAGGTAGAGCGACTCGGTGACGACGATCCCGAGCACGGAGTCGCCGAGGAACTCGAGTCGCTCGTTCGTCGGCAGGCCGCCGTTCTCGTAGGCGAAGGACCGGTGGGTCAAGGCGCGATGCAGCAGCTCAGGGTCGAGACCTTCGACTCCGAGGGTGGCGCACAGCTGCGCCCGTGACGTGCCGACGGCGGCCTCGTTCACGCTGGAGAGGTCAGAGGACCTGGCGTCGGTCTGACCGGGCGCCGTACTGGCCGCACTCGGGACAGGCCCGGTGCTGCAGGTGCTTGGACAGGCACGCGGGGTTGGCGCAGGTGACCAGCGACGGGACAGTGGCCTTCCACTGCGAACGGCGGTGGCGCGTGTTGCTGCGCGACATCTTCCGCTTCGGAACTGCCACAGTCTACTCCTCGTCTCGGCCGGCCGCAGGGTCCGCCGGCTCGGCATGGTTCACGGTCATGGTGGATAGCGCGGCCCATCGTGGGTCGACGCTCTCGTCGTGCTGGTGACCCGGGTTGTCAGCGAGCCGCACCCCACAGTCGAGGCACAGTCCCTGACAGTCGGGGCTGCACACGGGTCGGTACGGCAGTGCGAGCACCACTGCATCGCGCACCGTCGGCTCCAGGTCGAGGAACTCTCCGTGCAGCCGGCTGGCCTCGTCCTCCTCGGCGTCACTCTCGGGGTAGACGTACAGCTCCTGCAGCGTCACGTCGAGATCGTCCTCGACAGGCTCCAGGCACCGCGCGCACTCCCCGACAAGCGTCGCCCGCGCCGTACCCGACGCGAGCACCCCCTCCATCACCGCCTCGAGCCGGAAATCCAGCTGGAGTGGCGATCCTTCAGGGACGCCGATGAGTTCGATACCAAGATCCGCCGGTGCCGACACCGTCAGCTCCCGAGTGCGCATGGATCCGGGTCGACGCCCCAGCTCGTGGGTGTTGATCACGAGCGGCGAACGCGGATCGAGACGCATCGCACACGACTTCCAGTAGCTTCCGACAACAGGCACGACAGATCGCTGCCTCCCGCAGAAGGCAGCCCTCAGGTTAGCCGGTGCGGCTCGTCGGACTCAAATCGGGCTGGCAGCGGTCAGTCAGCGAACGGGAACGGCGTGTCGTCGTCTGCCTCCGTCGATCCGGTCGAGACCGGACCGGTTCTGCAGCCGGTCCCGACCCCGAGTGACGGCCTCGACCGTCTTGTTGAGGGAGATCTCGAGGTTCGCCAGCCGCTTGCCTCACGGCTGCTCGCTGAGTCGCCGCCGCAGCGGTTCGAGCACGTATGACGGGACGAGCCCCGACACGTCACCGCCAAACCGAGCCACCTCCTTGACGAGGCTCGACGCGACGAACGACAACGCCGGGCTGGCCGGGATGAATACTGTCTGGACCCCCGAGAGGCGCTCGTTCATCTGCGCCATCTGCACCTCGTAGTCGAAGTCCCCTCCGCTGCGCAGGCCCTTCACGACGGCGACCGCGTGCCGGTCGCGGCAGAAGTCGACAAGCAGACCCTCGAACGTCGCCACCTCGACGTTGTCGAAGTCCGACACGGCCTCGGCGAGCATGCCGACGCGTTCGTCGACGGAGAACAACCCACGCTTCGCCTCGTTGACGAGGACCGCCACGACGACCTCGTCGAAGACTCGGGCGGCACGCGCCACGATGTCCAGATGCCCGTTGGTCACCGGGTCGAACGACCCGGGACACACGGCTTTATGCATGGCTGCTCCTCGTTGGCTTGCTCGAGCCGGTGACCGTACCAGAGCATTGTCTCGCCGTACTTGCGCGAGCGCACCCCTTCGAAGCCCATGGGCCAGAGCCACTCGCTGTCACGTCTCGAGCGCTCCAGCACAACCGATGCCCCGGCCGCGAGCCAGCCATTGGTGCCCAGCAGTCCGAGCAGCTCGGCGAGACCGTCACTTGCCAGCGAGTACGGCGGATCGAGGAACGCCACGTCGAAGGCGGCGCCGTCGGGGCGCCCGGCCGCCCATCGCGCCGCTTTGGCGGTGACCACATGCACCCCATCGAGCCCCAGGGCGCTTGCATTGGCGCGGATCATCGCGGCGGCGACCCGGTCGTTCTCCACACAAGTCACCGTGCTGGCTCCTCGCGACCTCGCCTCCAGCCCGATGGCACCGGATCCGGCATACACATCGACGAACGTTCGTCCGGCGAGCGTCCCCAGCTCGGACTCGAGAGTCGAGAAGAGAGCCTCGCGAACTCGGTCGGCGGTGGGACGGGTGCCGATCCCGGTCGGTGTCTTGATGCGTCGTCCGCCAACAATCCCGCCGATGATGCGCGTCATGTCTGTCCAGGTCAAGAACGTGTGGTCGTCATTGCGGCGGTGGGCCGTCCTGGCTGGTCTCAGCGTTGCGTGCCTCGGCGGCCCGGTGACGATCGTTGGCAGCCTCCAATCGGTCACGACCCGCCGCTACGCGATCCCTCAGCGCGGCTTCGCGCTCGCGAGCGTGCCGGTCTACGCTGAAGATCCGAGACCGATCCTGCTTCGAGGCCGCCCGGTTGGCCTTGGAGTGTGCCCGGTCCTTGAGGGACAGCGATCGGTCGCCGTCGGAGAAAGCATCGTCGACGTTGTGGACGTGGGCATCCAGATGGGCTCTTGCGTCCCGCAGGTCAGCGTCACTGTCACGAATGTCAGCGTCCTCGTCGCGGCCCTCCGCGGCGGACAGGACGTCTTCGAGATCGCTGTCCCGATCGGTGTACGCCGAGTCACGAGCGTCGGCCAAGGTGTCTCGCGCGTCGGCGACGCGGTCACGCTGGAGCGCAGCAGCGTCGCGCCGGTCCTCGTTCGATTCTCCCGCGGTCATCAGCTCTCCTCCTCTGACATGCGCCACGACTCTACCGTCGAAACCCGACCCGCTCGCGGGAACTGGGTAAGACATGGACGCCCCTGCCCCGGCTGGCGTCGAAGGCTGCACGCCGGTCACGACTTCTCCAGGTAGCCTGCCTGCTCGGTCGCGAGCAGCGACGCCACCACGGCCGCGAGCGCGGGGTGCCCGTCGAGTGCCGGGTCCTCGGCCACGACTGCGTCGGCGGCCGCTCGGGCAGCACTGATGACGTCCTCGTCGCGGAGCACCGACAAGAGCTTGAGGCTCGACCGGCGACCCGACTGGGTGGAGCCGAGGACGTCCCCTTCACGTCGGTTCTCGAGGTCGACCCGAGCGAGCTCGAAGCCGTCGGACGTC
>JACDHG010000140.1 GCA_013821195.1 Propionibacteriales bacterium | reverse complement strand
CACCCTACTCGAGTGTGCCGAGACCTGTATGCATGTCCCAGCTGCCGTGGTCGACGGACACGACCTCCGTGCCCAGCGAGTAGCGTACGAGAATGTCGGGACCGCCAGGCAGACGGAAGGTCAGCGCCGTGGTGGAACGTCAATCCGCTCTGGTGGGCCGCTACGAGACGTGGCTTGCCCCAGATCGCTCGAGCCCTCGCGCCTCCAGGCGATTCGTACGCGCAAACCTTGCTGAGCCCACGGGTACGGATGGCTGGGTCGACACAGCCGAGCTTCTGGTGAGCGAGTTGGTCACGAACGCTCTGCTGCACGCCAGAACCGGCATCGGTGTTGCCATCAACGTCTTCGTGGACGCGGTCCGGGTAGAGATCTCGGACGACAACCCGGTCCATCCGGTGCGAGGCACACCTGACGAGACCTCAACAACGGGACGCGGTTTGGAGTTTGTCGAGCTGCTCGCCGATGACTTCGGTGTCGGCGACTCTCGCGCTGGCAAGGTGCTGTGGTTCAGCCTCGGGCCCGCGCCGGCCTTCGTGGCAGAGATGGGGCTCAGGAACCCGGATGCCTCAGGGGACCGCCGGGTTGTCTTGAGAGATACACCCCTCGAGCTTTTCAATGTCTGGCAACAACATGCATCGGCTGCCGTTCGGGAGAGCATGCTGATGAGCTTCGCACCCGGCCCGGCGAAGCAGGTGATGAGTGCAACGGCCTTGGGTGGGGCCAACGATGCGATCGGTGCTCTCCTCCGAGCCAAGCCGGAGTTCGAGTTCGATGAACGGCTGCGCCGGGACCGTGTCGATGTGCCACTGCAGGCGGCCGCGGGCTTGGCATCGCAGTTCGCTGACTTGAGAGAGGTGATGGAGCGCACCGTGGTGCTGGCTCGTGACGGCGTCATGCTGGTGCCGCCCGCGCCGCCTGAGGTCATGCAGTTCCGCAGCTGGGTGTGCGACGAGGTGGCGAGACAGAGCGACGGCGCTGCCCCTGTCTCATGGCCGGAGAACACTCCCCACGCCGGGGTCTCCGTTGTGACACCGCCCCTGGCGTGGGATGTCAGCGACATCACGGCAGCCTCCGAGGCGCTGATCGCCGCAGACGACTCCAACCGGATACTCGCTGTCTCGGTCTCCGCGGCGAAGATGCTCGGTTGGAGGCCCGACGACCTGGTCGGCGAACGCATCATCGCGATCATCCCTGAGCGCCTGCACGAGACGCACATCGTCGGGTTCCTTCGATTCCTGTTGACAGGGAGACAAGGCATCATCGGCTCGCTGGTGACAGTGCCCGCTCGTCGAGCAGACGGGACGGAGATCTCTGTAGGGCTTTCGATTCGAGTGCTTCCGCGATCTGGCGGTCGAACCGGGTTCGTCGCCGAGCTGACGGCGCCACCCTGAACAGCCGGCGCGTCCAGGCCGTGAGGCATGCCCAGGCCAGCTCCGCCTTCTTCGCCGTTCGTCGTGACCTGCGCCCGGAGGACCCCGGCCACCCGCCAACTCGGCGATGTCGCTGCCCTCCTTGAGAGATGCGCCCGCACGCGACGGGCTCACCATCGGCGTAGGCAACATGGCGCTCAGCTCGTCGGGCGTGTCCCGGAGGGCCAGTGCCAACCGGTGCTTCTCCTCCGGCTACGACAAGCTCGAGTACCGCGAGCAGGGCACCGCCGACCTTCTCGACGCCCTCGGAAGGGCTTTGGAGGGCCAGGCAGCCAACGCGTGACGAGTCGGCAGTCAGACGGCTGCCGACGACTTGCTGCCGCTGCTCGTCCACTACGTTCGGCGGCATGACCGCATCGTGGACCGCGCGTGACCTGCCTTCCCAACACGGGCGCACCGTCGTCATTACCGGCGCCAACAGCGGTCTCGGATTCGTCACCGCCAAACGATTCGCCACCGCAGGGGCGCATGTGGTGCTCGCCGTCCGTGACCCGGAGCGCGGCGCGAAGGCGGCGGCGACCCTCGACGGCTCGAGCGAGGTGCGTCCACTCGACCTCGCCGATCTCGCTTCGGTGCGAGCGTTCGCCGAGTCCTGGGACCGTCCCATCGACATACTCGTCAACAATGCCGGGGTGATGGCCGTCCCTCACGGCCGCACGGCTGACGGCTTCGAGATGCAGATCGGCACCAACCACCTCGGCCACTTCGCGCTCACGAACCTGTTGCTGCCGCAGATCGGGGATCGGGTGGTCACGATCTCGTCGTTTGCCCACCGGATGGGACGCATCAACGCCGCGGACCTCAACTGGGAGCGGCGCCGCTACCGGCGCTGGCTTGCGTACGGCCAGTCCAAGCTTGCGAACCTGCTCTTCACGCTCGAGCTGCAGCACCGCCTCGATGCCGTCGACGCGCAGGTGCGCTCGATGGCCGCGCATCCCGGCTACGCGTCAACGAACCTGCAGAGTCACACCGGCAGCGCGCTCCAGAACGGTCTGATGGTGTTCGGGAACAAGTTCTTCGCGCAGTCCGACGAGATGGGCGCACTACCGGGCCTGTATGCCGCGACGAGCAACCTGCCTGGCGGAAGCTTCGTCGGGCCGGACGGTGCCCGCGAGAATCGAGGCAACCCGACGCTGGTCGGGCGCAGCCGTCGGGCCAGCGATCCTGAGCTGGCACGGCGGCTGTGGGTTCTGTCGGAAGAGATGACCGGGGTGACGTTCGAGCCTGCGCCGGCGTCGAGCGAGTGAGCCCGGCCCCGCTTCCGTCCCGTCCCTCGCATCCGGACACCCGTTGACCCGCGAAACGGGGCTAGACATCCGCCGATTCACGGGTTAGGCGGTGTTCGGACGGTTCGTTTGGTCAGCCCTTGAACGGCTTCGGGTCCAAGCCCATGAACTCTTCACACATCCGGGGGGGCACCGGGAGGTACCTGACGCGATCAGGTGCCGGCTCCACCCGAACAATGACGGCGGCGTCCGTGAAGGCACCGCCGGGCGGGCTGCCCTGCTGAGCCTGGGTGCTTCCCGTGGTGACGGTGATCACCAGCAGCGCACCGGCTGTGCCAGCCAAGAGGCGGGCGGTCTTCGACTTCATCTTGCCCTCCAGGGGCAGCACGAGGAGCTAATGCCGGACTGGCCCCAGTATCACCGATCGGGCAAGGAACGTCCAGGCCAGCTCCGGGCCGCGGGCACGCCTGGCCCGGAGCGGAGCCCTCCGGATCCGCGAGGTCAGCGGCCGATGGACCAGATCGTCGTCGTACCGCTCACCTCGTTGCCGACGAGCAGCAACGGAGATTTCGTTCGGGCTGTCGCTCGCGCGGACGAAGAGCACACGCCGGTCCCCACGACCACGGTCTCCAGTTCGATGGTCTTCGGAGGGCGGACGCGCTGGGCGGCGTACGCCGGTCCGGTACGTCCCACCAGTCCGTCGTGCCGGCGAGCACGGCGGCGCCCCCAGTCAGCACCTGGCGTCGTGATGGCCGGCTGCCGGCGGCGTCCATCATGGTGTCCATCATGACCGGTAGATCCGGTGCGCTGCCGAACGGTGCCGGACGCCAGATGAACAACCCGTGCCGAAGGGATGGCGTTCGTCCGGGCGGTTCACGCCGAGGTGACCCGCGGGCAGGCGGACGAATCAGGAGGGCGGGCCGAGCTGGCCGCGAGCCATCGCGTACACGAACCGGTGGTTGGGGTACTCCGAGCAGTTCCAGAGCTGGTCGCGCTGCGGCCAGTAGGTCAGGTCCTCGGGACCGACGGCCAGCACCCCTCGGCACTCGCGGGCCCCCTCACCCGGGCGGCGTACCCACAGCGAGCCGGGCGTCCGCGACCCGCGACTCGTGGACACGTAGTACGTGCCGGCGACGGCGGTGGCGCCCTGCATGTGCGGGAGCTGGTCGAGGATGACCTCCAACGGCCGCGCTGCGCCGTCCTCCATCGCCAACGCGGTCGCAGCGGCGTCGAACCTGAATCTGACGAGCCGCGGCCTGGACCCCTCCCGTCCGTACTCGCCGGCGATCAGCTGGTGCTCCTCGCCGGTGCGGTCGAGCGACACGAACGAGAACTTGAAAGGCAGGAATCCCCGGTCGTTGACCGCGCGGTACGACGCTCGCTGCGGCAGCACGTAGCGGTAGCCGCGCCAGCCGCCTTCACCGTCGACCCGGCAGATGTCGTCGATCTCGAACGTCCGCACACCACCGCGGGTGTCGGCGACAAGCATCGAGGAGCTGTACCAGACGATGCCACCGGCATGGACGGGCACCGGTCGCATCGACACCCTTCGCGTCAGCCAGTGTCGCCGCGGCTCGACCAACAGCACGTGCCGGTACCGAGGCGCGGACTCGTCGGTGATGTCGACGAAGCTCAGCCTGACACCTTGGGTGAGCCCGTTGAGTCGTTTGGCATACCAGGCGACGACGACGACCCTGCGACCGCGGATTTCGTCGGTGTCGCCCGCGTCGGCGGACGTGGTGATGCCTTGCGGCCACCACTGCGCGTCGGCGCCGTCGTCGTCATCCCAGCGGAAACCGTAGCTTGCCGCTGCCGCGGGCACGTCGCTGACGACGGCTGCACGGTCGAGGTCGGCGAGGACCGCATCGATGCCGACCCGGCCACCGAGTGAGGCAGCGAGCTGCTCGACCTGGAGCCTGAGATCTCGGCCCGCGCGCATTCGGATCCCGTCACCGCTCACCCGACGGCCCGTCCAGCGCCGAATCCGCTGGTCCAGGTCAACAACCCACGCCACAAGAGTCGATCGTAGGCCAGGAACGCCTGCACAAGGCTCCGACGGTCGCGCGGTCGGGACGAAGGCGAGGTCGGATCGTTCAGGTGCGGGATTCGTCCGGCGGGCGGCGGGTGGTCTGCGCCTTGTTCGCCCGGACGAATCCGTGTGGGGGTTCAGGTGCGGGGTTCGTCCGGCGGGCGGCGGGTGGTCTGCGCCTTGTTCGCCCGGACGAATCCGAGTGGGGGTTCAACTGCGGGATTCGTCCGGTTGTGGGCGGGTGGTTTGGCCGGACCTGCCCGGACGAATCCGTGTGGGGGGAGGGTGATGCCGCACCATCGGCGAGGGCTTATCGGATGGCGACCTAACCCACTCAGACCTCGTCTCGTTGGGCGGTGTCGCCGCGCGTGAAGATCTTGGAGCCCAACCAGGTGACGGGGTCGAACTTGCGGTCCACCACGCGTTCCTTCATCGGGATGATGGCGTTGTCGGTGATCTTGATGCCCTCGGGGCACACCTCGGTGCAGCACTTGGTGATGTTGCACATCCCGAGCCCTGCGGCGCCCTGGGCAAGCTCTCGGCGGTCGTTGGTGTCGAGCGGGTGCATGTCGAGCTCGGCATACCGCAGGAAGAACCGGGGCCCGGCGAACGCCGGCTTGTTGTCGTCATGGTCGCGCACGACGTGGCAGACGTCCTGGCACAGGAAGCACTCGATGCACTTGCGGAACTCCTGGCCGCGCTCGACGTCGACCTGCTGCATCCGGCGCCTGCCGTCCGCGTCTCGTGGCGTCGGCGCGAAGGCCGGCACCTCCTTGGCCTTCTCATAGTTGAACGAGACGTCGGTGACGAGGTCGCGGATCACTGGGAACGCCCGCATCGGGGCCACCGTGATCGCCTCGGACTCGGCGAAATCAGTGAGCCTCGTCATGCACATGAGGCGTGGCCTGCCGTTGATCTCGGCGCTGCACGAGCCGCACTTGCCGGCCTTGCAGTTCCAGCGGACGGCGAGGTCGCCGGCCTGGGTCGCCTGGATGCGGTGGATGGCGTCGAGCACCACCTCGCCCTCCTCGACCGCAACCGTGAAGTCACCGAGCTCGCCGCCGGTGGCGTCGCCCCGCCACAGCCGCATCTTCAGGTCGTAGCCCATCAGCGCACCTCACTCTGTGTGTCGAAAAGCGTCTTGAGCTCGTCGGGCATGACCGGCAGCGGTTGGTGGTCGAGCTGCACCCTGCCGTTGGCGCGGTCGGGCATGGTCAGCACGAGGTTCTTCGTGGCCCAGCTGTCGTCGGGGCCGGGGAAGTCGTCGCGTGAGTGGCCGCCACGTGACTCGGTCCGCTCCAGCGCGGCCGTGGCGATGCACTCGGATACGGTCAGCATGTTGACGAGATCGAGCGCGAGGTGCCAGCCCGGGTTGTACTGCCGGTGTCCCTCCACCGCAAGGTTCTCGGTCCGCTCCTTGAGCGACTCGATCTCCTTCAAGGACTCAGTCAGCTCGTCGGCAGTGCGGATGATGCCGACCAGGCGCTGCATGACGTCCTGCAGGTCGTGCTGGATGGTGTACGGGTTCTCGCCGCCCTCATGCGAGAACGGGGCGAGTGCTCGCTGAGCCGCCGCCTTGACCTCGTCGCCGTCGACCTGTGGCCGCGCCGTGTCCTTGGTGCGCTCGGCGTGGTACGCCGCATTGAGCCCGGCCCGGCAGCCGAAGACGAGCAGGTCGGACAACGAGTTGCCGCCCAGTCGGTTGGAGCCGTGCATCCCTCCAGCCACCTCGCCGACGGCGTACAGCCCGTCGACCTTGCTCGCGCCGGTGTCGGCGTCGACTTCCACACCGCCCATCACGTAGTGGCAGGTCGGCCCGATCTCCATCGGCTCGGCTGTGATGTCGACGTCGGCCAGCTCCTTGAACTGGTGGTACATGGACGGCAACCGCCGCTTGATGAACTCTGGGGTACGACGTGACGCGATGTCGAGGAAGACGCCACCATGCGGCGATCCGCGGCCTGCCTTGATCTCGGTGTTGATCGCGCGCGCCACCTCGTCGCGGGGCAGCAGCTCGGGAGGTCGACGGTTGTTCTTCTTGTCGTCGTACCACCGGTCGCCCTCCTCCTCCGTCTCGGCCGTCTCGGACTTGAAGTACTCGGGGATGTAGTCGAACATGAAGCGGTTGCCCTCGGAGTTGCGCAGGACTCCACCGTCGCCACGCACCGACTCGGTGACGAGGATGCCCTTCACCGACGGCGGCCAGACCATGCCGGTCGGGTGGAACTGCACGAACTCCATGTTGAGGAGCGAGGCGCCCGTGCGCATGGCGAGGGCGTGCCCGTCGCCGGTGTACTCCCAGGAGTTGCTCGTCACCTGTTACG
>JACDHG010000139.1 GCA_013821195.1 Propionibacteriales bacterium | reverse complement strand
GACGCTGGACGTGCTCGGCCTGTCCGCAGTGCGGCAGCGCCCATTGGCGGCTCTGTCCGGCGGTGAGCAGCAGCGGGTGGCGATCGGCTCGGTGCTGACGACCCACCCTCGCGTGCTCGTGCTCGACGAGCCGACCAGCGCGCTCGACCCGCAGGCAGCGGAGGAGGTGCTGGCTACCCTGACCCGGCTCGTGCACGACCTCGGACTCACCGTCGTGCTGGCCGAGCACCGGCTCGAACGGGTCGTGCAGTACGCCGACCGGATCGTGCTCGTCCCCGGTGACGGTGAGCCGGTGGTCGCCGGCACCACCGAGGAGGTGATGGCGACCTCTCCGCTGGCTCCGCCGGTCGTCGAGCTCGGCCGGTTGGCCGGGTGGTCGCCGCTGCCGTTGTCGGTGCGCGACGCCCGGCGTCGAGCCTCCGTTCTGCGCGAGCGGCTTGTCCCCCACAGACCCACACAGAAAGCCGCGGCCGCGACGAGCGGTACGCCGTTGGCACAGCTGCGCGCGGTCGTGGTCAGCTACCGCGGCATCGCTGCCCTGCGCGGTGTGGACCTCACCCTTCGGGCCGGCGAGGTGGTGGCGCTGATGGGCCGCAACGGCGCGGGCAAGTCCACGCTGTTGTCCGCGCTGGTAGGACTGGTCACACCGGCCTCCGGGCGGATCACGGTCGGTGGACAGGTGCCCGCCGACACCGGCGTGCGCACGCTGATGCGCAGCGTCGGCCTGGTCCCGCAGGAGCCGGGAGACCTGCTGTACGCCGACTCGGTCGCCGCCGAGTGCCGGCTGGCCGACGAGGACGCCGGCGTACCCTCCGGCAACTGCCGCGCGCTCTTCGAGCGGCTGGCCCCGGCGGTGCCGGACGACCGCCATCCCCGCGACCTCTCCGAGGGCCAGCGGCTCACCCTCGCGCTGGCGATCGTGCTGACCGCACGTCCTTCCCTGATCCTGCTCGACGAGCCGACCAGGGGTCTGGACTACGGCGCCAAGCGGCGGCTGATCTCGGCCCTGCGTTCGCTGGCGGCCGAAGGACTCGGCGTCTTCCTCGCCACCCACGACGTGGAGCTCGTCGCGGAGGTGAGCAACCGGGTCGTCGTACTCGGTGACGGCGAGATCGTGGCCGACGGGGCCACCGCGGACGTGGTCGTCGCCTCGCCTGCGTTCGCTCCGCAGGTCGCCAAGGTGCTGGCCCCGCAACGCTGGCTCACGGTGGCCGACGTCGCAACCGCCCTGGAGACGGCGTCGTGAGCAGCGTCCCCCGGTCGCCGCGGCCCGACCTGGTGGCGATGCACTGGCGCTCCGCGCTGGTGCTGGCGATCGTGTCGGCAGTCGGGCTGGTCGCGTTCGGCTGGCCGTTGTTCACCGATCCGGGCAGCGCGCTCGACACCTCGCACTCCGCCGATGCGCCGTGGCTGTTCGTCCTGCTGCTGCCGCTGCTCGCCGCGATCGTGCTGGCCGAGCTGACCGAGGGAGGGCTGGACGCGAAGTCGGTCGCCGTGCTCGGCCTGCTCGCCTCGGTCGGGGCCGCGCTGCGTGCGCTGGGGCCGGGCACCGCCGGCCTGGAGCCGAGCTTCCTGGTGGTGCTGCTGGGGGGGCGGGTGTTCGGTCGGGGGTTCGGCTTCGTGCTCGGTGCGCTGACCGTCTTCGCCGGTGCTCTGGTGACCGGCGGCGTCGGGCCGTGGCTGCCGTTCCAGATGTTCGGGCTGGCCTGGGTCGGATTCCTCGCCGGCTGCCTCCCGGCGGCGCGCGGGCGCACCGAGATCTGGCTGCTTGCCGCGTTCGCGCTGGTCGCGGGACTGGCCTACGGACTGCTGATCAACCTGTGGTTCTGGCCGTTCGCAAGCTATGCACCAGAGCTCTCCTACGTCGCCGGCGACCCGCTGGCCGACAACCTGCACCGCTATCTCGTCTTCTGGTTGACCACCTCGCTCGGCTGGGACGTGCCACGAGGCGTGCTGACGATGCTGCTCGTGCTGTTCGCCGGGCGCCCGGTGCTGGCGGCGCTGCGCCGTGGCGCGCGGCGGGCGGCCTTCGACGTCCCCGTCGAGTTCGAGCCCCGACCCGCGACGGAGGTCAGCCGGTCCTGACGCCAGCCTGCACGAAGGGCGGCCGGACCACCTCGAACTCCGCGGCGCGCCCACGAACGTCGATGCAGACCCGGTGCCCCTCACCGACGGAGGAGTCGAGAAGTGCCAGGCCGATGCCCACCCGGCGGGTCGGGGAGAACGTCCCCGACGTCACTTCTCCCACCGGCGCACCGCCGGGACCGGCGACCGGCATGTGCGGTCGCGGGATCCCGCGACCGGTCGCGACCAGGCCTCGCAGCACACGAGCCGAGCCGCTCTCACGCTCGGTGACGAGCGCCTCCCGACCCCAGAAGTCGTCCTTTTTCCAGCCGACCGCCCAGCCCAGCCGTGCCTGCACCGGGGTTGTCTGCACGGTGATGTCCTGCCCGTGCAGCGGGTATCCCATCTCGGTGCGCAGCGTGTCCCGCGCCCCCAGGCCGCAGGCCATGATGTCGTACGCCGAGCCGGCCGCGAGCAGCGCTTCCCACAGGGCGACGGCCGCTTCCCGGCGTACGACGAGCTCGTAGCCCCGCTCACCGGTGTAGCCGGTGCGGCACACCGTCACGCCCTCGCCACCGTGCTCAGCCTCGACGAACGACATGTAGTCGTGACCCACGGGCAGGCCGATCGCGTGCAGCGCTTCGTCGCTGCGCGGCCCTTGTACGGCGATCACCGCGAAGTCGCGGTGCTGGTCGGCCACCTCGATGCCGTCCGGGGCCTGCACGCGCAGCCGGCGCACCACCTCGGCCGTGTTGGCCGCGTTCGGGATCAGGAAGACCTCGTCCTGGGCGCGCAGGTAGGCGATCAGGTCATCGACGACGCCGCCGGAGTCGTCGCAGCACAGCGTGTACTGCGCCTGCCCCGGTCCGATCCGGCGCAGGTCGTTGCTGAGGCAACGGTTGACGAACTCGGTCGCGCCCCGGCCGCTGACCCGCGCCTTGCCGAGGTGGCTGACATCGAAGAGACCCACCGCTGTCCGCACCGCGGCGTGCTCCTTGAGGACACCGCCACCGGCGTACTCCACCGGCATCTCCCAACCGCCGAACGCGGCCGTCTTCGCACCGAGCGCCAGGTGGCGCTCGTGCAGCGGTGAAGTGAGCAGGTCACCCGGGTCGGCGGCGGCGTCGGTCATGCCCGCGACGTTAGCGCAGCAGTCCGGTCGCTACGGTTGGCCAGGTGACGACGACACACGAGACCACCATCGGCCTGCGCAAGGCCGCCGCCGCCAAGACCCGAGCCGCTGCGCTCGTCATCGGAGTGACCAAGACGGCCAAGGGGGTGCAACCCGCACCTGGCCCGTCCGAGGACGTGGCCAAGGCATACGGACGTTCGTTTGCCGCCACCGTGAAGGCCCTCGGCGTGAAGGGGGAAGTCGGAGACGTCACCAAGCTGCCCGGCGGTGACGCGGTCAAGGCCGACGTCATCGCAGTGGTCGGACTCGGCGACGCCGACGACGACCTTTCGCTGGAGACGTTGCGACGCGCCACCGGCGCCGCCGTGCGCGCGCTGAGCGACTCCGCGACCATCGCGGTCGCGCTGCCTGCGGACACCCCCGAGCGGATTCGTGCGATCGGCGAGGCGGTGCTGCTCGGCGGCTACTCCTTCACCCGCTATCTCAGCGCCGACCAGCCGAAACCGGTCGAGGAGGTCGTGCTGCTCACCGATCTCGCCCGCAACAAGTCGGCACAGGAGGCGTTGGCGATCGCGCTGGTGGTCGGGCGTGCGGTCAACACCGCCCGGGACTGGGTCAACACCCCTGCGGGCGACCTCGATCCGACGAGGTTCGCCGACGACGCGGTCGCGTTGGCGAAGGGCTCGGACGTGCGCGTCAGTGTGCTGGACGAGGATCAGCTGGCGCGGCAGGGCTACGGCGGCATCCTCGGCGTCGGCCAGGGCTCGGACCGCCCGCCGCGGCTGGTCACGCTGTCCTACCAGCCGAAGCGGAAGAAGGCCAAGACCCACCTCGCGTTGGTCGGCAAGGGGATCACCTTCGACTCCGGCGGCCTTTCGATCAAGCCTGCCGCGGGCATGATGACGATGAAGTGCGACATGTCCGGCGCCGCCGCGGTCGCGGCGGCGGTCTTCGCGATCGCCGAGCTCGGGCTGCCGATCCGGGTCACCGGTTATGCGGCGCTGGCCGAGAACATGCCGTCCGGCAAGGCCACCCGTCCCGGTGACGTGCTGGCGATGTACGGCGGCAAGACCGTCGAGGTGCTCAACACAGATGCCGAGGGACGTCTCGTACTCGCCGACGCGATCGCCACCGCCAGCGAGACCGCCCCCGACCTCATCGTCGACGTCGCCACCCTCACCGGTGCCTGCGTCGTCGCACTGGGGACTCGGATCTCCGGCGTGATGTCCAACGACGAGGAGCTGCTCGAGACGGTCCCGACGATCGCCGAGCGCGCGGGTGAGGCGATGTGGCCGCTGCCGATCTCGGCCGAGAAGGCCGAGAAGGTCAAGAGCTCGAAGATCGCCGACCTGATGCAGCATGACGTCGAGCGGTACGGCGGTGCGCTGTTCGCCGCCGCGTTCCTGCGCGAGTTCGTCGGCGAGGGGATCCCGTGGGCGCACCTCGACATCGCCGGGCCCGCGTTCAACGACGGGTCGCCGTGGGGCTACACCCCCAAGGGCGGGACCGGTGCCGCCGTACGCACGCTGATCCAGCTCGCCGCCGAGCGCGCGAACTCCACCGGCTGACACGTCGGCGCGCGCGGTCGGTCCGGCCCGCGACCGACGGCTGCAAAGATCCCCGCTCAGAGGCCGCTGAGGTCGTCGGGTACGTCGAGCCGCTTGCGCTCGGCCGATTTGCGCCGGTTGTACTCGCGCATCCGAGCCGGATAGCCGACCACGGCCGCGTCATAGGACGGGATGCCGTGCTGATTGGCGAAGTCGTGCGCCCAGTCGGCCGAAGGTACGCGTCGGCGGGTCCACTCACCGTCGATGTCGACGAGCACCAGGGTCGTCTCGGTGACCGTCGTACGCGGCTCCACAAAGCCTTCGACACCGCGGCGCGAGCTCGCGAACTCCTCGAGGTGACGTGAGTCGTCGGACCCGGCCGAGCGCAGCGTGCCGGGCCGCTGGCCCCGGTGACGGAGACCGCGACGGCGCAACCATCGCATCACCATGGCGTAGCCCTCCTCCCTGCGGGTTGGCACCAGTGTCTCAGGGTGCGTTGCGGGGACCGTAGCGCATGGTGGGAGGATGGCTCGGCACCGAGACAGCAGCCCCACTTCGAGTCACGGAGGGAACCTGGTGGCGAACGCCGGCGACAGATTCGACGTGCTCGTGCTCGGAGGCGGCAGCGGAGGGTACGCCTGCGCGCTGCGGGCCGCAGAGCTGGGCCTCGACGTCGCGGTGGTGGAGAAGGACAAGCTCGGTGGGACCTGCCTGCACCTGGGCTGCATCCCGACCAAGGCGCTGCTGCACGCCGCCGAGGTGGCCGACTCCACCCGGGAGAGCGACCAGTTCGGCATCAAGGCGAGCCTCGAAGGCGTCGACATGCCGGGTGTCAACTCCTACAAGGACGGCGTCGTGCAGCGCCTCTTCACGGGGTTGCAGGGACTGGTCAAGAGCCGCGGCATCACGGTGATCGAGGGCCAGGGCCGCCTCGTCGGACCACGCACCGTCGAGGTGGAGGGCCAGCGGTATGACGGCAAGCACGTCGTGCTGGCCTCCGGCTCCTACCCGCGCTCGCTGCCCGGTCTGGAGGTCGACGGGCGCACGGTGCTCACCAGCGACCACGCGTTGGCGCTCGACCGCGTCCCGAGCAGCGTGATCGTGCTCGGCGGCGGCGTGATCGGTGTGGAGTTCGCCAGCGCCTGGAGGTCCTTCGGTGCCGAGGTGACCATCCTCGAGGCGCTGCCCCGACTCGTGCCCGCGGAGGACGAGTCGTCCTCCAAAGCGTTGGAGCGAGCCTTTCGCAAGCGCGGCATCGCGTTCATGACCGGTACGCCGTTCCAGAGCGTCGAATCGCAGGACGACGGGGTCACCGTGACCACCAAGGGCGGTGACACGCTGCGGGCCGAGCTGCTGCTGGTGGCGGTCGGGCGTGGTCCCTCGACCTCGGGTCAAGGATTCGAGGAGCAGGGCATCGCGATGGAGCGCGGCTTCGTGCTGACCGACGAGCGTCTGCGCACCAACGTCGATGCGGTCTCTGCGGTCGGTGACATCGTGCCTGGTCTGCAGCTGGCACACCGCGGCTTCCAGCAGGGCGTCTTCGTGGCCGAGGACATCGCCGGCCTGGCGCCCACCCCGATCGACGAGACCGGCATCCCCCGGGTGACCTACTGCGAGCCCGAGGTCGCCTCGGTCGGGCTGAACGAGCTGGTGGCGCGCGAGCGGTACGGCGACGAGATCGAGACCGTCAGCTTCGACCTCGGCGGAAACGGCAAGAGCCAAATCCTCAAGACCCAAGGCTTCGTCAAGCTGATCCGTCGTACCAATGGCCCTGTCGTCGGCGTCCACATGGTCGGTAGCCGGGTCGGCGAGCTGATCGGTGAGGCGCAGCTGATCTACAACTGGGAGGCGTTCCCCGAGGACGTGGCGCCGCTCATCCACATGCACCCGACGCAGAACGAGGCGCTCGGCGAGGCGCACCTCGCCCTTGCCGGCAAGCCTTTGCACGCCCACGTCTAGGCTGTCGACGCCACCACGAAGGAGCAGACGATCACGATGCCGTTCTCCGTAACCCTCCCCGCACTCGGCGAGAGCGTCACCGAAGGCACGATCACCCGCTGGCTCAAGCAGCCGGGCGACACCGTGGAGATGGACGAGCCGCTGCTCGAGGTGTCAACAGACAAGGTCGACACCGAGATCCCCTCTCCCGCCGCGGGGACGCTGCTCGAGGTCAAGGTGGGCGAGGACGAGACCGTCGAGGTCGGCGCCGAGCTCGCCGTGATCGGCGAGCCATCGGAGGGCGGCGACGGCGGTGACGACAGCTCCGGCGACTCCGAGGAACAGGAGTCCGGCGACTCCGGGCAACAGGAGTCCGACGATGCGCAACAG